>NZ_JACJEK010000015.1:0-133709 GCF_014164015.1 Pseudoalteromonas sp. SR41-1 | reverse complement strand
TGACAATAGCGTTTTGGACCCACCTGACTCCATGCCGAACTCAGTAGTGAAACGAAACAGCGCCGATGATAGTGTAGCATTTGCTATGTGAAAGTAGGACATTACCAGGCTTCAAATTGTAGAGAGCCCGACTAGAAATAGTCGGGCTTTTTTACGTCTGCAGAAAAGTAAAATACGCGCAATTAACACACTCACATCAACACCTATCACGTAGGTCGGGCGAGCACAGCGACTCAAGACACAAAGAGAGTGTAGCATTTCACTGTGACTCTCCACCGCTGTGGGCACTACGACATCACAAGGCTTAAAATTGTAGAGAGCATGACTAGAAATAGTCGGTTTTTTTACGTCTGCAGAAAATGAAATGTGCGAATTAACACACTCATAGCAACACCATCACGTAGGTCGGGCGAGCACAGCGACTCCCAACGTTAAAATCACATTATAGTGTTCTTATTTCACGAGCTGGATTACCCGCTACTACGGTATTAGCCATTACATTTTTAGTAACCACAGCACCCGCACCCACAATACTATTTTCGCCTATATTAACTCCAGCAAGAATAATAGCGCCTGCGCCAATCCATACGTTATTGCCTAACGCGATAGGTGCTGCAAAGTTTTCCTTATTAAGCCTTTCTGCTGGATTAGTAGCATGTGACACAGCTAAAAGCTGAACGTTCGGGCCTATTAAGCAGTCATCACCTATGGTGATTGAGTAATTGGCTAATGGCGAATCGAGAAGTGTGCAATTAACATTCATAAAAGTACGATCACCAATAACTATTTGATTGCCATAATCGCAATGAAAACCTGATTCTATAATTACCTCTTCACCGCATTGTGCGAACAGCTCTTTAATACGCTTTAAATTACCTTTGCTCGGGCTTTTATTGAATAATCGGCATATCTCGCCTGTTTGTTTTCTTTGCATTAAATATGGCTTAGTCACGCTATTAAATAATTTCATTGAGTTTGTTATTCATTTATATGCATACATTATTAAGTATTATCTCATGCTTATATATTTTACTGAAAAGTTGTTATTACCTTTTTGTATGGGCTAAAAAGGTTTTAAACAAATTTTGACTTTTATTATATTCCTTTTTAAAAAAAGCTTTAATAATGTAAAATTCATGTTACAAGGAGTAAGTAATGAAATTAAATAAACTAACTAAATTATTCTGTTTAACAATTATTTTAGCCGGTTGTGGGGGAGGGGGTAATGATGCCAGCCAACCTGCTAATAATGATTCTGGTTCTTCTGGAAAAACTAAATTTGTTAAGTCTGATTATCAAAATATGCC
Organism: Pseudoalteromonas sp. SR41-1; assembly: GCF_014164015.1. Lineage (NCBI taxonomy): Bacteria > Pseudomonadati > Pseudomonadota > Gammaproteobacteria > Alteromonadales > Pseudoalteromonadaceae > Pseudoalteromonas > Pseudoalteromonas sp. SR41-1. The sequence goes on along the minus strand of NZ_JACJEK010000015.1, from coordinate 132,402 downwards.
TACCTATGACGGTGAATTATCTTTATTCGAAATAACAGCAAGTAATGTAACTCAACTAACAACTCAGTACTCATATCTAATAGATAGCCTAAATTCCATAGTATTTGGAGAGGATTATCAAAATCTATTTCTCCACGACCCAGTGCTAGATAACCAATCTGATAATTTCGGTTGTGTTACTGGCTCTGCTGACATGAAAGAGGAAGAGGCTAATCAGCACTATATAATTACTTATAACAATTGCTCTGCTGCTGGGTGGGTTTTTAATGGGCAATCTGATATTTATATCGAAAACTCTAACGCTGAATTTGTTTTAGAATATGGGGTAGTACCTAGTTTAACAATTAGTAACGAAGTGCTTGGGGTTACCTATTTAACAGAAGGTTTTGCTATTGCTAATAGTCAGGGAGTTAATAGTGACAGTAGCGCTACTGTGAATATTCAATTTAAAGGTGCTGATGAAAATTCCCTTGATATTTTATTCTCTAATGTAAGGCTTGATGCTGTTTTAGATGCAACCAATGTTGGGTATGGTATTGGTTTTAATGGCGAAGTTTATTTTAGTGATTTAGGAAAACTAACAATAAAAACTGATGAGTTTTATCCAACCAATGATATATCTCTGCCTTCAATAATAGGAGCAAAGTACACCCTAATATCACAAAATACTGCTAGTGTAGCTCTCAAAGCTAATGGCATTTCGACCATACATCTATCTAATGAATTTTTGCCACTAGAGTTTTATTTAACTGACTTAGATAATGTTTATAACAATACTGCCAACTCTATTCCTATAGCAAGTATTTCAGGCTCGAACAAAGCTCTACGACACTCTATCCTTACTCTTGATGCAACGCAGTCCAAGGACCCTGATTTTGAACCATTAGGTTATGAGTGGAAATTAATAACTTTTCCGCAGAATGCTAGTTGGCAACTTGGCACCGGTAGCAAAATTGACTTTATTGGAGACCTACCTGGCCTTTATCGTATTTCGTTAACAGTTGTAGACCCAAGTGGTGCAGAAAATACTGTGGAGCATGAGTTTAAATTAGAAAAACTGCCAGCAATTGTTTCTGACATTACTGCATATGATGAAATAGAATTAGGTGAACACTATACAGCCATTATTAACTTATCTAATGATGAGTTCGATGGTCCTTTTGAATACAAAATTGCTTATGGGCCAAGTAATATCTCGATTTCAGAACAAGGAGAGATTAATTGGTTAAGCAACGCGCCTGACTTTGGTAGTAATTTAAACGTAAATTTTGCTGTTGATATCTCAAACTCTGACAATCAAATAAGAATTAAGCACCAAATCAACCTTCAATCACTCGGTGGCGTAGATAATCGCTCAGTTGGTTATGTGAACAACTCAACATCCAGTGTAGCTTCAATTAAGCTTTCGAACCAAAAAAGGGGTGTATTACGCGGTAATGATAATTATATCTTAAGTCTCAGTGAGACAGGGTTGCTAGAATACAATAAATGGATACCTCCCTTACCTTCAAATGTTGAGCATGTAGGTGCATTTCTTAATCAGTCAGGGACGCAACTAAATTGGCTAAGTATTACTTACAACCAAGAGGCAGCTAAGCATCAAATATTTTTAACTAATGAGGGCTCAAGTAGTTTGCTGATAGATGATGTTTCGGCTGAAAATTATAACTCTATGGTATTTGATTACAACGGCGATGGTATTGAAGATATTCTTCTTTCGGCGGGGCATTCGTATGATAGCTATCTTATTAATGGAAATGATCTTTCTATCACTACGCTTATTGTTGCGCCGGACCTTTCACTTAATTATTCAAATCGCTTGATTCAAGTTTGTGATTTGAATAACGACGGCTTTAAAGAGTTAATTGATAGGGAAAGTATATTTGATGTCAAACAGAACAAATACCTGATAGGACCCTATTCTGAATATAAATTTAAGGCATTTACCAGTGGTGATAATTGTCGTGTAACTAGATATAAGGCCTCCGAACATTATAGTGAACTAATATGGTGGGAAGGTGGTGAACTGCAGGTGGGTAGTGAAAAGTTTGAGACTAATTTCAATGATGGTATTTCGATTAGCCTTGAAGTAGATAGTCCTTATAGTCATGTTTATTTTTCTAATTCAAAAGAGCTTTATTACTTTGATCAGCAGTGGCAATTGTTCTCTGTATCTATTGCTGAAAACCCCATTGGGAGAGTAATAGGTGCTGTTGATTTTGATAATGATGGAATACAGTCATTATTAGTAAGCAAAACAGATAGTTTAGAAGGAAGTTATTTATACGAAGAATATGCGATGCAAAGCTTTAGCTATGAGAATGGGCTATGGCAGCTTGAGTATTCATCAGTGGCTCAAGGTCAACTTCCTAATCTCCATATTGTTGGTGCTGTTGATGATACGGTTAGCATTTCAGATTTTGGCCGTTCGGCTAAGGTAACGCACAATAATGCACCTGTTACTTTCACTGGAGAGATGCTGTTAACGCAAGATAATGAAAATCAAATTGAGTATTCATTAACTCAAATTAACAACGAGACATTTATTGTTAAACGCAATACAGGTTCAACCAGTGTAATTTGGCAAACTAGCGTTGCAGAAGTGACTTTTTCTAATTCGTATGATTTTGCTTTTACAGAGTCCGAAACACACTTGAGCTTTAAAAGTGATATTAGATATTACACAATCGCTAAACAAACAGGAGAAGTCGTATCAAGAGCCTACTTTCCTTACTTGCCGTCTGAGGAGTTGTCAAAAATAATAATAGGTTATTACGATTTAGGTATAGCTTTTTACGAAAATCCAAGCTTATCACCCATATCAATTGACAGTAGCAATTGGCCTGTACCTTTAGATTTCTTACAAGAAACAACAAGCCATGTAGCGCATGTACATGCTATTCAGCTAGATTCAGATCCTCAACTAGAGCTAATAATTGATTATCGTACTTTTGGTACTTTCGATGAAGAAGGTGGTTTAATAGTATTAGATACGAAAACGAAAGCATTAGAAATTTTGGACGAACAACAAATTAAGGGCTTTACAATTTACCACAAAGAGAAAATCCTCGATGAAGCTATAGGTGGCGTTTATGGCCGAAACTATCTGGCGCATTACTCTATAGAAAAAACAATTAGCCTAGTGGATAAGTTATCAAATCAAGTTATTTGGGAGAGTCCACAAATCTCGAATAATTACCACGATGTATTAATTCAAAAAGATGAGCGTGATTCTTGGAGTTTATATATTTTAGGTAGTGAGTTTTTAATATATCCTTATTTGAACTAAAAAATAATAGCGTGCTCAGTAATCTAGTTTCTAGCTCACTGAGCAAGTTAGAATGTTTCACCACATCTACATGCTGTTAAATTAAAAAGCGCACATTGCGCTTTTTTTACTCATTCACTTGCCATTTAGGTTGTTTCGTTTAAAATCGCATAACTTTCGAAATGAAACTTAATTCACGAGCTTTATGACTAAACGAAACACACAGCAGCGTCGTCACAATATACTGGTTCAAGTTAATGAATTAGGTGAAGTAGCCGTTGAAAAGTTAGCACAGCAGTTTCAAACATCTGAAGTAACCATTCGAAAAGATTTAACCGCGCTTGAAAAAAGTGGCTTATTGCTGCGCCGTTACGGCGGTGCTATTGCTCTGCCTAAAGAAATTGTTAGCGATGAAATAGATTCAAAGCGCAAAGTCGCAATAGCTAAGGCTGCAGCAAAACTTATAAAAGATCATAACCGCATTATTATTGATAGCGGGCGTACTACTGCTGCGATGATCCCCGAGCTTGCTGATAAGCGTGGGCTAGTTGTAATGACAAACGCAATTAAAGTAGCGAGTCGTTTATTAGCACTTGAGAACGAGCCAACACTTTTGATGACTGGTGGGACGTGGGATCCGCATTCTGAGTCGTTTCAGGGGCAAGTTGCCGAAAATGTATTATGCTCTTACGACTTCGATCAGCTATTTATTGGCGCTGACGGTATAGACGTAAAACGTGGTACAACAACCTTTAATGAGTTAGTGGGTTTGAGCCAAGTAATGGCAAAAGCCGCCCGTGAAGTAATTGTGATGGTTGAATCAGATAAGATTGGCCGAAAAATACCAAATTTAGAATTACCGTGGGAAATAGTAACCACATTAATAACCGACGATGGCTTGGCAGACGATAAGCGCAAAGCAATTGAGGCGTGTGGTGTAAAACTAATTTGTGCAGAGATTATTGATTAGTAACTACAAAGTGAGTTACTAGAATTAAAAAATTAATGGAGACACTATGTGTGGAATAGTTGGGGCAGTTGCAGAACGTCCAGTAAACAAAATTTTAGTTGAAGGCCTTAAACGTCTTGAATACCGTGGTTATGACTCAGCAGGCGTAGCATTGCTTGATGGCAACACACTTAATACTGTAAAAGCAGTAGGTAAGGTAGTTAACGTAGAAGCTGCACTTGAGAAAGCAGGCGTTAGCGGCCATACAGGTATTGCACACACACGCTGGGCAACACACGGTAGCGTTACTGAAGAAAACGCTCACCCGCATGTATCAAACAATCAGCTGGCACTTGTGCATAACGGTATTATTGAAAACCACGCAAGTCTGCGCGCATCGCTTAAAGAAGAAGGCTACAAGTTCTTATCTGAAACCGATACCGAAGTAATGGTGCACTTAATTCATAAGCTTTGTAAGCAGCACACTAGTTTACTTGCAGCAGTACAGGCAGCTGTTAAGCAATTTGAAGGTGCGTTTGGTACAGTTGTATTTGATAAAGCAAACGACAACGAAATCATTGTAGCGCGCTCAGGTAGCCCACTTGTTATTGGTTTAGGCCTTGGCGAAAACTTTATAGCGTCTGATCAGTTAGCACTTTTACCTGTTACTCGTAGCTTCATCTTTTTAGAAGAAGGCGATGTAGCGCGTATTACACGTGACACAGTAGAAATTTTTGATGAAAATGGCGACGCTGTAGAGCGTGAAGTGATTGAATCAAACATTACGCAAGATGCATCAGGCAAAGGCGATTACCGCCACTACATGCTAAAAGAAATCTACGAGCAGCCACTTGCAGTACGTAATACTCTTGAAGGGCGTTTAAACGGCGATCGCGTAGCAATTGATGCGTTTGGCGAAAGCGCTCAGCAAATATTTAAAGATGTAAAACATGTGCAAATTATTGCCTGTGGCACGTCTTACCATTCAGGTATGGTTGCACGTTATTGGCTTGAGCAATTTGCAGGCGTTAGCTGTAATGTAGAAATAGCTTCTGAATTTAGATACCGTCAGTCGTTTGTTCATGAAAATAGCTTACTTGTTACTATTTCTCAATCGGGTGAAACTGCCGATACGCTAGCTGCATTACGCCTAGCTAAAGAGCAAGGTTACATGGCCTCAATGACTATTTGTAACGTACCTGGTTCATCGCTTGTACGCGAATCAGATCTTGCCTTTATGACCAAAGCTGGCGCTGAAATAGGCGTGGCTTCTACTAAAGCATTTACAACGCAATTAGTTGGTTTGTTAATGCTTACTGCGTCTATAGCTCAAGAAAAACAGCTTGATCAAAGTGCTATTGTAAATGCTATAAAAGTACTACCTGCTAAGCTTGAAGAAACATTACTGCTTGCAGATGGCATTGCAGACCTTGCAGAAGAATTTGCCGACAAGCACCACTCATTGTTTTTAGGTCGTGGCTCACAATACCCAATCGCGATGGAAGGTGCGCTTAAACTTAAAGAGATTTCTTACATTCACGCAGAAGCCTACGCAGCGGGCGAGCTAAAACATGGCCCACTCGCACTTATTGATGCTGACATGCCAATTATTGTTGTAGCACCAAACAATGAGTTATTAGAAAAGCTTAAATCAAACGTAGAAGAAGTACGCGCACGTGGCGGCATTATTTACGTATTCGCAGATAAAGATTCACACTTTGAGTCAGACGACACAATGCGTGTTATCAACGTAAACCACACTGACGACATTATTGCGCCAATTGTTTACACACTGCCATTACAGTTACTGTCGTACTACGTAGCGGTAATTAAAGGTACCGACGTTGACCAACCTCGTAACTTAGCTAAATCTGTTACGGTTGAGTAAAATCAATAGGTTATTATTTATTAGTTAAAACTAAAAAGGCGCTCGATGCGCCTTTTTTTGTACCTCAAAGCCTGTTAGATTAAATAACACACTATTTTCTAAAGGATTAGCTATGCGTTTATTCACTGCTATTTTTATATGTAGCTTATTTATAGTTTCTAATAACACACTTGCAGAGCCTGATTTAAAACAGCAAACCATTAGCTATAAGCAACAAACGCATACTATCAATTCAGTAATTTTAAATGAGCTACGTACCGTTGTAGTTCAACTTCCAAAGAGTTACCAAGCTAATCCAAACAAAGTTTATCCAGTTATTTATCGCCTAGATGGCGCGGGTAACATACCGCTTATAAGTGCTGTAATGGATCGACTGCAAAATAATAATCTTGCGCCTGAGGTTATTATTGTCGCTATTGAAAACACTAATCGCTTAAGAGATTTATACCCCACAGTTAATAAAGAGCCACAAGGCCCGGTAGGTGAAGGTGGTGGTGCAGCAAGGTTTTTAGCATTTATTGAGCAAGAGCTTATGCCCTTAATTAATAAAAACTATCGTACGCATAACTTTAATGTGATTGCTGGGGGCTCAGCAGCAGGCGTGTTTGCACTTTATACTATGCAAGCTAACCCTGAGCTTTTCCAAGCGCATATTGCTTACAGCCCTGCCGTTTGGTGGAACTATGGCGCATCGGTAAAAAGTACAAAATCGTTTATAGCTAAAACAAAAGACCTGAATAACTACGTTTATATCAATATTGGCGAAGAAGCCGGCATAATGCGTGAAAGATACGATGAATTACAGCAATCACTGCAATCGCATAAAGTGCGAGAGCTACGCTTCTTTAGTAATGCGTTTGACGGTGTCTCGCATAACCTGACTTCCGTTGCTGGTGCATTTAATGCCTATCACAACTTATTTTTGCCTAAACAAATGCCCATAAGTGATTTAACTGACGATGTAGCCTCTATTGATGCTTATTATCAAAACTTATCTCAACAATGGGGCGAGCAGGTTGCGCCACCAGACCGCGCTGTTAGATCACTCGGTTATAACTTAACGGGCAGCAAGCAGTTTACCCGCGCTATAGAGGTGTTTAAGTACAATATAAAAAACTACCCAAAATCAGTCGATGCGCTTTCAGCCTTATCTTATGGCTATGAAATGCAGGGGGATACTCGTCAAGCGCTTGAAAATATGGAATCTGCTCTAGCAATTGCAGATGACTCATACCCTTATATAAATTACTTAAAAGAAACAAAAGCTAGACTACAAATAGCTTTAGGCAAAGACGAAACATAACCACTTTTTAATCCAACTCGATTGTTATATATTTAAAGAGAAAAGGGAGTAACAGCTTTTCTCTTTTTCTAAAACCACATTAAAATCACTAACCCCTACTTAACGGGTAATAAATACGCTAAAATTGCAGGCTATTTTAGTAATGAGCCCGCAAATTTTATGACCTCAGCCGCAAATCCTAGTAATTTCAACGATCTTGGCCTAATTCCAGAGCTAATTGCTCGATTGTCTGATCTTGAATACACACAACCTACACCTATTCAGGCACAAGCAATTCCGAGTATTTTGACGGGAAGTGACTTAATTGCGGGGGCAAATACTGGCTCAGGTAAAACAGCGACGTTTGCTTTACCTATGCTACAAACCCTATTTTTAGAGCAGGGCGCTAAAAATACTGCCAGCAAAGGTAACTTTGTTACTGGGCTTATTTTGGTACCTACTCGCGAGCTTGCAACGCAGGTGGCCGATAGCGTTAAATCGTATTCTGCTAACTTTAATGGCGCAATTAAAACGGTGGCCGTGTTTGGTGGTGTGTCGGTTAATACACAAATGCAGGCACTGCGCGGCGGCGCCGATATTATTGTTGCAACGCCAGGTCGTTTGCTTGATTTAATCTCAAGCAATGCGATTAAGCTCGATAAACTAAATACGCTTGTTCTTGATGAAGCCGACCGTATGCTAAGCCTTGGCTTTACCGAAGAGCTGGCTGATCTTTTAGCGTTAATGCCTGCTAAAAAACAAACCATGTTGTTTTCAGCGACCTTCCCAGAGCAAGTTAAGCTATTAACGCAAGAGCTTTTAAACGAGCCAGTTGAAATACAAGTTCAAAGCAAAGACGAAAGCACCTTAGTACAACGTGTTTTTACGGTTAATAAAGGCGAAAAAACCACGGTTTTAGCGCATTTAATTAAAACACATAAATGGCGCCAAGCATTGATTTTTGTGAACGCGAAAAAAGACTGTGAGCACCTAGCGGCTAAGCTTGAAAAACGCGGTGTTAACGCACAAGTTTTCCATGGTGATAAAGGCCAAAGTGAGCGTACTCGTGTAATAGAAAAATTTAAAGCTGGCGAAATCGAAGTACTTATAGCCACCGATATTGCTGCACGTGGTTTAGATATTGAAAAGCTGCCAGTGGTAATAAACTTTAATCTACCACGAAGCCCTTCTGATTATATGCACCGTATTGGTCGAAGCGGCCGTGCTGGTGAAGTAGGCTTAGCACTTTCATTGGTTGATTATGAAGATTTGCATCACTTTAAAATAATCGAGAAGAAAAACAAACTACGTCTTGAACGTGAGGAAATAGCTGGCTTTGCCGTTAACCAAGCTAATCTTGATGCTGCCGAGGCGCTTAAAAATGAAAAGCCGATGGCAAAACCAGAAGGTACAGGCAAGAAAAAGAAAAAAAATAAAGCGGATGATATAGATGATGTATGGAGTGGCTGGCGCCGTAAGTAACAATAGAGCTAAATAAATAGCTGTAAAAAACCCGTAATTAGTAAACCTAATTACGGGTTTTTTACTTTGTGGGTTTAACTTAAAGCGCTAGTTTTAAATTAATGGTCGTGATCGTCTTCCTCTTGCGCAATACCCAGCCAAGTAATTGCACTTGGGGCAAAAGTAAGCTCAACCTCACTTTCAATTTCTAAGTCTTCAAGGTGTACTTGCACAACGTGCTGAGCAATAGGGTCGGCTACATAAGCAAACTGACCATTTTGTGCCACTGTCATGCTAAAGCTCATGCCCTCTGGCATGGTTGATACATCTTGCTCGGTAATATCAACTTGGCCTTCAAGCTCCCAATGCATTTCGCCATTATGGTCGTGTGCACTAAATACATTTAAAAAGCCTAAGCTGTCTAATATTAAAAAGTGCTCGCCATGGGCAGAAAAAGAGTACGACACAGCACTTGCGCCATCGGCTTGTTGCCATTCTAGTTCTTCCATTTTAGCTGTTGCTGGGTTAATACTTACAATTATAGCTTCGCCACCACCGTGGCCAGATGCTACGCCAATAAAGGTCTCGCTATCTTCGTGGCCATATATACTACCAATGCGTAAATCGCCAACGGCTGCAATATTCGTTATTTTTTCAGCTTCGTATTCATCATCGTGCTGGTGGGCTAATAACACACCATCGCTACAACCAAATACTACATAATCGTGGTTTTGTGCTGCACCGTGTAAATCAGGGCACGTAACTTCTAAGGTTTGTTCTAGCTCGTATTCACCATCATGAAAATGATAAATACCTACTTGGTCTGGCAGTACTTTAGCAACCGATGTGCTTTCGCTGTCATCACGGCGAAGTGTTGATAATAAATGCTCACCGCGAGGCTTTGCTACGCCGTGCATATTAATATCGTAGCTAATACTCGGTAGCGTTGCTGTTGCGCTTGTTATGTCGTTATCTGTTAATACTTCAACAGAGGCAACTGTGCCTGAGTCTGCATCACCATCATAAAAAACAGCTAATTGGCCGTCGTGTTTTATAAGGTGAGTAGGGCGACTGCCACTTGTTAACTCATAGCTACTAGCCGCTGGGCTTTGCTCGTAGTCGTGTAAATGCTCGCCATGGTCTTCACGCCATAAACCACCATCAATAAAGCCTAAGTAATCTTGTGCGCGGCTTGCAATGACGGCATAACGAAAATCAGGTGATGACGACAGTGTGTTTGAATCATTCGTAAGGGTAAATGTTTCAAGTAAAGCGTTGTCATCTAGGTCATAAAAGCTGGCTTCGTTGCTATCGCCTGCCAGTACAGCTAATCTGCCTAATGAATCAATTGTGTAGCCATCATCATGGTCGTGATCATCATCGTCATGATCGTGCTCGTCTTCTACAACAATAGGATCTTTTTCTACAATATTGGTCTCTGCATCGCCACAGGCTGTAATAAATGTAGTGCTAATAGCCAGTGCAATAAGCTTTAATTTGTATAGTTTTTTCATGTTTATTTCCTTTAATTATAATTTTTTAATGCTTAAAAATAACCGCGAATGCCTAGCGCAAAGCTACGCCCTGGACGTGGTGCTATATCTTTTACAAATGAGCTGTGCACGCGTGCTTCTGTATCTGTTAAGTTGGTGCCTCGCAGGTAAACAGACATATCTTGGTTTAATACTGAAAGGTCGTAAGAGATGCTTGCATCAACCAATGTGTAACCGTCTGTTGCTGTTTCTTGTGGGGCTGTGCGGTCTTGCTTTTGATAGCGAGTAACGTGAATATGCGCACTTAGTTTATCTGTTTGGTAGCTTAGTTCGCTGCCAAAACGAAGCGGTGGTGTACGGGGTAAATCGCCGCCGTCTTTAAGGCGTGCACGAACGTAATCTGAGAATAAATCTACTTTAAATTCATCAGTTAATTGCCACGCAATTTGCGCTTCAAACCCGAGTAAAATTACGTCGTCTGTTTTAAATAAATAAACCGGCAGTTCTGATGAATGGTCGTGTTCGTCAGCGCCTTCTTCTTCATCGCCATGGTCGTGGCCACTTTCGGCGAATAAACCGGTGTCTATTTGGTAATAGTAATTATCTACTTGGTTGTAAAATGCATTTAAAATAAAGCCAACATCGCCTTGGGTTTTACGTAGTGTTAAATCGATATTATTGGCAGTTTCTAGGTCAATTGTTTGACTAGATAAACCTAAATGGCCGTCTTCATCTAAATCAAATAGTGCACCTACTTCGTAAGTGCCAGTACCAATGTGTGGCCCAAACGATAACAACTCAGAGGCAGAAGGCGCACGTTCAGAGCGCGATACAGAAAGTCCTAAATTATAGTTAGGTGTAAAATCCCACACTACGCCTGCAGATAAACTGATTGGCGTAAATTCGTGCTCTACGTCAAATACACGAGTGGTTTCTGCGCTTTCTTCGTGGTCGTGATCATGCTCGTCGGCTTCTTGCGCCTCATCGTGTGCATGAGCGTCAATATTTGGCAGTAACACGTCGCCTGCTTCAATGGTTACACGCTCTATACGCCCACCTACTTGCACTAAAAAATCACCAAAGTGCCTTTCTTCCATTAGCGCTACAGCAAAACTTCCGGTTTCTGATGGAGGAGTAAAGGCCTCTTCACCTTGTGCTTCAACATCGCTTTGTTTGTAATGAAAGCTAATGCCGCCATTCCACTCGCTAAATTGGTTATGCAGTAAGTCTATGCGTAATTCGTTTGTTTCGTTTTTAAATGTGGTGCCTACAGCGCCACCTTCAATTTCAGCGTGTTCGTAGTCGGTGTGGCCAACGCGTAGGTTTACTTTGTTTAGCCATTTATTATCTAGGTTGTACTCACCTAATAATTGCACTTTTGTTTGCTCTAAATCAGCAAATACGCTTTCTTCTTCGTCGCTGTGTTCTTCCTCTTCTTCATCGCCGTGCGTATGGCCCGGAATACCGTATTGACGATTAAATTGCTCTACTGCTAAGCCAATAAAGCCGTTATCCATTAAGTAGCTAGCGCCAACAGTAAAACCGTCAGACTCTTCATTACTGTTTTCAACAGTGTAATCGCCGCGATGCTCTTCATCATCGCTATCTATATCGGCAGCTACAGGTACCTCGTAGTCATCGGCTTCACGCCAAAACGCATCGGCATAAAATGCCACCGAGTCTGTGCCTGTGGTGGCATTAAACGAGGCTACTTTTTGGTTATCTACTGAGTTATGTTCTACGTTCCACTCGCCGCGTGTTGTGCTGTCGGTTGGTACGCGGCTATCTACCACATTTACTACACCACCAATCGCTCCGCTACCATAAAACAGTGTTGCTGGGCCGCGTAATACTTCAATTTGTTGTGCGGTAGACGCTTCTGATGCAACAGAATGGTCGGGGCCAACGCGCGACACATCACTTACATCAAGGCCATTTTGAGTTATGAGTACACGCGGGCCGCTTAAACCACGAATAATTGGTGTACTGGCTACCTTCCCGTGAAAGTTAGTATTAACGCCTGGAAGTTTTTCAAGGCTGTCGCCAAGTGTTGCAGCTTGTTGTCGCCTTAGTTGTTCGCCAGATAAAACACTAACAGGTGAGGCAGATTCCATTGCCGACATATGAATAGGGGTTGCTTCAATATCAATAACTTCAATAGGTGAGCGCTTTAAATTAAACGTAACTGATTGGTTTTCATCATTCGTTATTGTTATATCGCGATGAAGATGCGCATAGCCAGGGGCTACAACATGTAGCTCTTTTAAGCCATTTTTTAGCTCGGTTATTACAAATTTACCGTTTTTATCGGTGGCTACTTTACGGTCTGAGCCTTCAACTTCTACCGTTGCATTGGTAACTACTTTACCTTTGTTGTTTAAAACAACGCCTTCAATTGTGGATGCAAGCACACTAGCCGGCAATAAAGCTGCTATGAGAACAGCTAATTGTGATTTACGTTTCATTTGACTACCTTGTTAGATGTTATATTATATCAATTATGAGAGTAATGTTATAATATATCAACATCAATTAACTGATGTTATTAAAATGTCTCTTTAAAAGTAACGTTTTGAGTGGAGACACTGATTTAGTAGAGTAAATAATGAAGTCGAGTCAAAGTGTTATGGATCGTATGGCAATTGGGTTATCGGTAATGTGCACAGTGCATTGTTTTGCAACCCCGGTTATTTTAGCGTTATTACCAAGCTTTGCCGTACTGCGAATAGATAGTGAACAATTTCATTTATGGATTCTTGCGGCGGTATTGCCCACCAGTTTATTGGCATTAAGCTTAGGCTGTAAAAAGCATAAGCGTTTACGTTATATGGCCTGCGGCGTTATTGGGTTAGCCTTTATGATATGTGCGGTATTGCTAGGGCATGAGGTTGCCGAAAAAGCGTTTACTTTAATTGGGTCGGCGTTTATTGCTGTAGCTCATTGGTTTAATTACCAACAATGCCTTAAACAAAATGACGATAACTGCCCGTGTTCAAGCGCTGAAACTGATCAGGCAGCTTAGCGTTATCAGTGCTACAAACAGCTAACATGTAGCACTGCCTTTCAATATTTAACTTTTTTTAATAGCCTAAAGCTAAAAGTGAGTTAAAGTAGTCATTCAATATCTATTATTACGCTTGGCTTAGGTTAATTAATATAAATGAATACTGCTTTAAAATACTTGCTGTTACTCTGCGCTTTAATGTGTTTTAAATTAAGCGCAAATACCCCGTACCAAATCCCTAGAAGTAGTGTTATTGAGTTAACTGAGCCTGCTACTAAACGGGTATACCCTGTTTTTATTCAGCTCCCTAAGTCATATAAAAAGCAGCCTGAAAAAATATATCCGGTTATTTATTTAACCGATGCACCGTATACGTTTCCTATTGTGGCGGGTGCTACACGGTTTCCTATGAATAGCGGCAATATGCAGGAGGCTATTATTGTGGCCATTAGCTACGAAAAAGGATCTAGAGGGTCTAATAGTCGAATTAGAGACTACACCCCAAATAAGGCTCAAAGCTGGAAAAAGCAAACCGGTAACGCTCAAAATCATGCGCTGTTTTTAAAAAATACTGTGCTGCCATTTATACAAAGTAACTACCGAGCAAGTAGCACACAAAAAACCTATATAGGTAATTCTTTAGGCGGGTTATTTGGTGCCACTATTTTATTTACGATGCCCGATTTATTTAACAATTATATTATTGGCAGCCATCGGTTTGGTTTAACAGCAATGCAGTATTAGCGCTACAAGCACATAAGCCTAAAGTGCCTACAAAGGTTTATATATCGGTAGGGGCAAAGGAAACGCTAAGCTTTGGTGAAGGGCAAAATATGGTGGAAGGGGCAAAGCAATTAACGCAAAAAATTAATGCACTTAGCAGTGACAATATTGAACTAAAAAGCGTTGTTATTGAAGGGGCGAGCCATGCAACCGCATTTCCTACTACAGCAATACAAGGGCTTGATTGGGTGTTGGGAATGACACCAATCGACTTAAATATTTAATCATTCTAGCGTGCTAAATAGAGCGCTAACAGCGTTATAAATTTCTCATGTAGAACAGCTACATGTCGATATTTATGCCTTGTTATCACGCTATTTATCTGTCGCTATAAATGCCTAATAACTTAACACGATTGGTGTAGCCAATAAGCCCTAAAAGGCATTAAAAGCTTAGGCGCTTTCAAGTTCCTTTTTCCAGCTTACCAGTACTTCAATAAACTCAGGGCCTATACCACAGCAGCCACCAATAATGCTTGCGCCCTGGCTGTGCCATTTTTTAGCAAAGTCTAGATATTCTGAAGGTGAAATATCGCGATACGCTTGCGATCCTTCGTTGGCTTTGTAATCGCGTGCTATAGGTGTAAAGCCATTAGCAAACGCGCCTAAAATAACGCTTTTATTTTGCTTGGCTAATACCGCGTTGGTATCGCTAAAGGCTTGCTCTATAACCTCAGGAATTGAGCAATTAAAGAAAATACCAGCAACATTTTGTTGAAGCAAAGCCGCTACTGCGTCACTTACCAGCTCACCAGAGCGAAGTGTCGCTTGCTCGCTTATCACATCAGTTAAAGTAAATGCGTAATAACATGGCTTGTTTGAGCCTTTAAGGACGCTTGCCATAACGTGCGCTTCTTCAATACTCGATATAGTTTCGCCAATCCATAAATCTACGTGCTCGTCTTGCGCCTTGTATAGCGTATCTAAAATAGTAAAAGCACGTTTACTTTCAAATAAATCGGGGCGATATGAACCAAATGCAGGGGGTAATGACCCTGCAACTAATACACTTTGTTTAGCATTTTGAGCTACTTCTTTAGCAATAAGCGCCGCTTGCTCTGCGAGTAACGCGCCTTGGCTTTCGTAGCGTTCTTCACCTAAATGAAAGGGCACACAGGCATAACTGTTAACCGTAATTATTTCAGCGCCTGCATCTATAAAGCCTTGATGAGCTCGTGCTACAAAGTGTGGGGCTTCTATTAGTGCTTGTGCACTCCAAAGTGGCTGTGAGAACGGTGCGCCAATGCGCTTAAGTTCACGTCCCATGCCGCCATCTAAAATTGTTACCTTTTTCACTTATGGACTTCTATATGTCTAAATAATATGGCGCTATTCAAACATATTTTTTAAAAAATCATAATGAAACTTCATCAGGTGGGGCATGAAAAAAGCTCAACCTATTAAAAGGGCACAAAAAAAGCGACTACCCAATATGGTGTCGCTTTTTTAGTAGGTATTATTAGCTTACTTATAAAAGGCTTCAACAGTGCCTTTTCTTGTAAGTAAAAGTGGTTGTCCGCGACGATCAAGCCCTTTTGGAGATGCAAACTTTATCCAACCTTCGCTGATGCAGTATTCTTCAACATCAAAACGCTCTTTGCCGTTGAACGTGATACCAATATCGTGTTCAAAAACTTCTTCCACATGATGTGGGCTACGTGGGTTAATAGAAAGGCGATCTGGTAAAGCAGGTTTTGCGGTAGTGTCGTTCATGGTCATATTCTATATTGAATGAAGTATGCGCTATTGTAGGCAATACAAAGCTTTCGCTCAAGAGAGATAGTAGTAAATGTGTTTAAAAATGCACTAATTAATGAGTTGCGGATACAAATGAGATGGCGCTTGGAAAATATGTATAGAAGGGGTGTTTGACGATATTTGACTAAAAATTATATAGATAAGTATATTAATGGGCTATTGCTAACCCATTAAATTGTGTAGCAATTAGATGCTAACAATGTTCTCGGCTTGTGGGCCTTTTTGACCTTGAGTAACAGTAAACTGTACACGTTGGCCTTCAGCTAAAGTTTTGAAACCGTCGCCAGAGATCGCGCTGAAATGTGCGAACACGTCTGCGCCAGATTCTTGCTCGATAAAACCAAAACCTTTTGCTTCGTTAAACCATTTTACTGAACCAGTAGTTGTAGTAGACATAATATGTATCCTAAAAAATTAATATAAGTGTGCCTGAAAAGAGGCGATTGAGCCGGAAAAAATAGTTAACTTGAGGATATCGCGTAGGATTATTACTAAAACAACGGGGTACTAACAAATAAAACAAAACTTCTTTCAAACTAGTATTCAAAATGGGTTATTGCTAACCCATTTTAACGAAAGCAATTAGATGCTAACAATGTTCTCGGCTTGTGGGCCTTTTTGACCTTGAGTAACAGTAAACTGTACACGTTGGCCTTCAGCTAAAGTTTTAAAACCGTCGCCAGAGATCGCGCTGAAATGTGCGAACACGTCTGCGCCAGATTCTTGCTCGATAAAACCAAAACCTTTTGCTTCGTTAAACCATTTTACTGAACCAGTAGTTGTATTAGACATAATATGTATCCTAAAAAATTAATATAAGTGTGCCTGAAAAGAGGCGATTGAGCCGGAAAAAATAGTTAACTTGAGGATATCGTGCAGGATTATTACTAAAACAACTCGGTACTAACAAATAAAACAAAACTTCTTTCAAACTAGTATTCAAAATGGGTTATTACTAACCCATTAAATTGTGTAGCAATTAGATGCTAACAATGTTCTCGGCTTGTGGGCCTTTTTGACCTTGAGTAACAGTAAACTGTACACGTTGGCCTTCAGCTAAAGTTTTGAAACCGTCGCCAGAGATTGCGCTAAAATGTGCAAAAACGTCTGCGCCAGATTCTTGCTCGATAAAACCAAAACCTTTTGCTTCGTTAAACCATTTTACTGAACCAGTAGTTGTATTAGACATAATATGTATCCTAAAAAATTAATATACGTGTGCCTGAAAAGAGGCGATTGAGCCGGAAAAAATAGTTAACTTGAGGATATCGCGTGGGATTATTACTAAAACAACTCGGTACTAACAAATAAAACAAAACTTCTTTCAAACTAGTATTCAAAATGGGTTATTGCTAACCCATTTTAACGAAAGCAATTAGATGCTAACGATGTTTTCAGCTTGTGGACCTTTTTGACCTTGTGTAACAGTAAACTGTACACGTTGGCCTTCAGCTAGAGTTTTGAAACCGTCGCCAGAGATTGCGCTGAAATGTGCGAAAACATCAGGACCAGATTCTTGCTCGATGAAACCAAAACCTTTTGCTTCGTTGAAAAATTTAACTGTACCAGTTGTAGTTGTAGACATAATAGTATCCTAAGGATTAATAAAAGTGCGCCTTAAATTAGGCAATTTAACAGGAAGAAAACATACATTTAACTGAGGATAACGCGAAGGATTATTACTAAAACAACGTGGTACTTACAAATAAATAGGGTTTTCTGTCAACCCGATGGTAAGCAGGATAACAGTAAATTAAGTTATATACCAAGCCCTATTGTAAATTTATTTTAGAGTAAGTGCTTTATTTGTTTGTTTGTTTTTTAACTGATTAGTTATGATTGAGATGATCTTTTTTACTTCTTAATTAAAGGTAAATCTATTTTAATCAACGCTTTATGCTTGTTTTTGTACACGGTTTTAGAGTAAGTGAAATACAGGTTTTAATTGGTTAAAACATAACCTAATTACCTACTAAATATTTTAATATATATCTGAAATAATCTGATTCATTAGCTCCAAATTATAAATCCAAGTATTAATAATGCAATCCAAAGTGTTTCAGCAACAATTAAAACAATAGGTTTCATGCCTACTTCGGTAAGTTTTCCTAAATTAGTTTTCATACCTATGGCTGAAATAGCCGCAATTAAAAAGAACTGTGAAAGTTCGTTAGCGGTTTCAAGCACTATTGTAGGAAGAGAAAAGCAGCTATTTATTATCATAAGTATGACAAAGCCAATTAAAAAGCCAGGTACTTTAGGTAATTCTCCGTGTTTTTCTTTATTTGAGCGATTAATAACAACCATCATAATAAGCACAACGGGTAGTAGCATAGCAACACGCACAAGCTTAGTTAGAGTTGCTATATCGCCTGTCTCGGGTGATACAGAATAACCAGCACCCACTACCTGCGCTACATCGTGTATTGTGCCGCCTAAAAATACGCCTGCATTATGCGCGTCAAATTCAAGGTAATTAACCACAATAGGGTAGAGGATCATAGCTAGGGTCGACATGGCTGTTACGCCAATAACGGTTAATAAGGTGTCGCGTTCTTTATGTTCGCTGTTTGGCATAATAGACGAGATAGCCAGCGCAGCAGACGCTCCACAAATAGCAACCGAACCACCTGTAAGTGCACCAAAGCGCTTTTGCAAGCCAAATGCGCGTGCTAGTACTACGCCTAAAATAATAGTAGTAAATATAGCGCCCGCTAGCATAAGTGCGGTTTGCCAACCCAGTGTTACTAAATCTCCCAGTGCTATGCGTGTGCCTAGC
Source organism: Pseudoalteromonas sp. SR41-1 (assembly GCF_014164015.1). Lineage (NCBI taxonomy): Bacteria > Pseudomonadati > Pseudomonadota > Gammaproteobacteria > Alteromonadales > Pseudoalteromonadaceae > Pseudoalteromonas > Pseudoalteromonas sp. SR41-1. Next base: position 113,738 of record NZ_JACJEK010000015.1, on the reverse strand, counting down.
AGTACTATACCGACGCGCAAAACCGTGGTGCCAGTAAAGTCGATACCTTTGGCGCAAGGGCTATCGCTTTGATACAAAAATGAGACTGCCATACCCAGTAACAAAGCAAACAGCATGGCTGGCGCGCCGTAATGCTCACTCAAAAATAAAGCGGCAAGGCCAGTCATTGCAGCAATGCTGGCGCCTTGCCATAAAGGTGATATTTTACTGCTTAATTTACCACTTAAGCGCTGCATTACGCTTTTGCTGCGGTAAGTGCTACTAACACTTGGCGTTTACGTTCACCTGTAAAAGGTCGACGACCATGCATAGCCATTTCGTTATCAACTAAAGCAACGTCACCGTCTTGCCATGCAAGATCAAAGGTAAATACTTTAGAAAGCTCAACAATTTTATCAAGCCCTGCTTTAGGAATGGCACTACCATCACCAAAGGTAATGGCAATTGATGGGTTATCGCGTACACCTTTCCAGCCCATGTAAGCGGCAATCAGTTGGTTATAAAAAACCTGTACATTGTTTTCAAGAGTTACTACAGCAGGTAGTACCGGTGTAACGGCTTTTAGTGAGCCGTCTTCAAGCCATTCCCACTCGTAACCAAGTTCGGTTAATTTATTATGTGCTTCGTCTTTGGTTTCTACACTTAGCGTACTTTTCCAGCTGCGACCTTGGCCTGATGTTGCGTCGTCAGCGGCTGGCATATAGGTGGTATATTTTAGGCCTTTGTGTTCAAAATCATGGGCAAGTTTACTGTCGTATTCTTTTAATGCGCTAAATAACTTATCTGATCGGCAAAGAGGTGTTGCACCACCTTCTTCTGCGGCCGATTTACAAAAGAAGAATAACTTACTTGGCGAAATAGGCGTTTGCGCCATTTCGTGATGTAAGTATATTTCTACATCTTTTGGCGCTTCGTTGGCTGTAAATACACGCTCGGTAAAATTAATACGTACCGCGTTAGACAGTGACTCTTTATAGGTAAAGTTTGTGTAGTCAAACCCTGCTGAAAAAGTATCAAAGGTTTCGGCGCTATTTACCGGGAAGCCACGAAACAGCACAGCACCTGAGCTGCGAAGCTTTGTAGCCAGTTCACTTTTATTCGCGCGAATGAAAGCTACCGCTTCTTCAACGGTGCTGGCGTTATTGTTATTAACCACAATGCACGGAAAAACCGAATCATCGAATGTTAATTGAGTTGGCACTGAGGCGTAGTTAATTTCGGTAGCTGACATTGTATGTTCCTAATCGTAAATTGGGTGAAAACGGTTAAAGGCAGCTTCACAAAAGTGCCCAGGGTCGTTAAATCGGCGATTACTGTTAAGCGCAGAAATTTGCGCCATTTCTTGCTCTGTTAATTCAAAATCAAACAGTGCGAGGTTTTCTTTCATGCGTGCAAGTTTTGAAGTTTTTGGAATAATGGCTGTGCCGCGTTGCACGCCCCAGCGAAGAACTACTTGTGCTGGCGTTTTGCCATGATTGTGTGCAGCCGCTTTAACAACGCTTTGCTCAAGAACTGATTCAGTTTTATCAGCCATTTCTAGCTCAAGGTATGAAAGCGCACCCAGTGGTGAAAACGCAGTAACCGGAATATCGTACTGCTTAGCTAATCTTACTAATCGCTCTTGCGTTAAATAAGGGTGCGACTCAATTTGCAACATAGCGGGTTTGATATTTGCGTAGGTCATTAAATCGTGAAGCAGCGCGCTTGAGTAATTACATACTCCAATGCGTTTAGCTTTGTTGTTATGTACTTGCTCTTCCATTGCTTGCCACGTTAAATATAGCGGCACTTTTGCCAGCTCCATTTGTGGATTTTGCGCGTCTGGGTCAACAAACCACTCTGGTGGATAGCGGGTTTCTATTGGCACAAATGTTTGCGCAATCGGAAAATGAATTAGGTATAAGTCTAGGTAATCTAGCTTTAAATCACTCAGTGTTTTATCAATCGCGAGGCCAACATGCTCTGGTGCATGAAAGGTATTCCACAGTTTTGATGTTACCCATAATTCTTCGCGAGTACATAAACCATCGTTTATTGCTTGGGCTATGCCATCGCCTACTTGTTCTTCGTTACCGTAGTCTGATGCGCAATCAAGATGGCGGTAACCTGCCTTAATGGCTTGGTATACCGTTTGCGCACAATCTTCTTGTGCTACTTTCCATAAACCGAACCCTACTGGAGGGATATTATTTAATGAACTCATTGGGAATTCCTGTTAAAAATGCATAATGACTTAGGTCTTGTATAAGACATAAGTTATTATACGAATCAAACAGTGTCAATACTGTGTTAACAGCAAAGTAGTAAATGGGTGGGTTAAAAAACCTACAGGCAGCAAAAAGGCAGCGTTTGCTGCCTTTAAAAAATATTTAATTATTATGCGCTAAAGTGAGTTTTTAGCACTAAACACGCTTTTAATTAATCAAGTTCAATTTGATAGTGGTAATGATCGCTACGGCATTTGCTTTGGCGGTATTCAATTAGCTTACCTTCGATTGATTCGGTAATTCGTGATACCAACAGCAGTGGGTCGCCAGCTTTAATAGCAAGCATTTTGGCATCATCAGCTGTAGCAAGTACAGCTTTAATACTGTCTTGGGTTTTGTGTACAGTTTGGTTAAATTTGGTTTGATAGTAATGGTACAATGTATGCGGAATATCACTACTTTGATGTATATCAGGAAAGTAGCTTTGTGGTAGGTATATAGTTTCGCTCATGCAAAATTCGTTATTAAGAATGCGCCTACGAACAAGCTTGGTAACTTTGTCTTTTTTATTGAGTTGTAACGCTTCTATTACTTCAACTGGCGCTGCACAAAGCTCAACCGATAGCAGTTCAGCCTTTGGCAAATCGGCACCTTTACCGTCTGCTTGTAACGGAAAAAACCTAAATAAGGCATCTTGCGCAGTATGCTCTGATACAAACGTACCAACGCCTTGGCGACGAGTTACTATTTTATTGTCGGTTAATAAGTTTAGTGCTTTACGAACTGTACCTTGGCTTACGTTAAATTCTTCAGCAAGGCGAAATTCGCTTGGTAGTGCTTCGCCAGGTACCCAACGTCTTTCAACAATGAGCTGTTTAATATAATCAGCCACTTGTAAGTAAAGTGGTTGAAAAGCCAAGCTTGGGCCACTTAATTTGTGATCAAACATAGAGTTACTCATTATTATTTACCATTAAATTTAATCCACCTGTAGTTATAGCATAGGTGAAACCTTTTACGCATATTTGCGCTAGCTCAATTAAACGTGAACTACTGCTGTAATGTTTAATAGGCGCAAAATATACATTATGCCTAAAAACAAATCGTTACACTACAATAGCTCACCCTTAGGAAATTAAAAGTGCTCAGTATTTCTTTTGAACTCATTTTGCTTATGGCGTTGTGCCTAAGCCTTGCCACTGTAATGCAAACTCTTAGCGGGTTTGGCTTTGGGTTGCTGGTGGTTGCAAGCTTTACGTTGCTTGATGTATTGCCACTTACGGCAACTACATTTTTAGTGAGTTTGCTAGGGTTAGTTAATTCAACAACCGTGGTCGTTAAAAACCGCAGTTCGGTAAAAGTACCCGAGCTAAAACTTATGTTGTATACCGGTATACCGTTAATGCTGATAGGTTTTGTGCTACTTGAGTTTATGTCGTCGCATTTAACGCACTATTTAAACTTTATTTTAGGTGTAAGTATTCTGCTGTGCTGCGCTTTAATGCTGATTGGCCGCGATCGTGCTAATAAACAAAGCCGCCCTCGTTCGTTTTTAATAGCTGGAGGGGTGAGTGGATTACTTGGTGGGTTGTTTTCAACCTCAGGGCCGCCGCTTGTGTTTCAGTGTTATAAACAAAGTTGGTCTATTGAAGCTATTCGCAGTACGTTATTAGCGGTATTTACTATTGGCGGGTTAGTACGTGTAGGTATCGCCTTATTTGGTACTTTGCCGGGGCTCGACATTATGTTTTTAATTGCAGCGGCTATTCCCTTAGTGTTGTTAGTTACGCATTTTGCTCGTAAATTAACACCTTACGTTGACGCTAAATGGATACGCATTATAGCTATTACGTTACTAGGACTGAGCGGCGTATCGCTGGTGGCTACATCGGCACCTGGCATTTTTTAAAAAATGCGATGTAAATAATTCATCTTGAGTTTATTTACGTTGACATGGGGATTACAATTATCTAACTTGTGTCTTATACAAGACTAATAATTGGTTAAGGAACTCCCATGAATGCATTTGAATTACGTGAGCCAGACTGGAACGCAATAGAGCCAGCACGCTTAACCGCACAGCCAAAGTTACAAGGTAATGTGCTGGTTTTGCCCACTCAGTTTGGTGATATTAGCGTAACGATTAGCCAGTTTGGCTTACGTTTAAATGCAGGCACCACGCATGACGAGCAGTTTAAAATATTAACCACAACCCCATCAGAATACCCCCTCACACTTAGCAAAAACAATAATGATTACAGTGTAAGTGGTGGCGAATACCGGCTAGAGTTTTACTGCGACCCTTTTCATTTCAAACTTTATAAAAACGATGAGCTAGTGCAGCAATCAGCAACCGATGGCCACTTTGTACGCCAGCATCGTTTACCGCCACTGGCTAAAACTGATAACGGCTGGATATTAAGCTTAGAGCTTAACTACGATGAGGCCGTGTATGGTCTTGGCGAAAAATGGGGAAAGCTTGATAAACGCGGCCAACTTATTCGTTCATACAACCACGATGCGCTAGGCGTTAACGCCGAAAAGTCTTATAAAAACACACCGTATGCATGGAGCCCAGAAGGCTGGAACTTATTTGTACATACACCTGCGCCGGTAACTCATGGCGTAGGTTACGCACTGTGGTCGCAACGCGCATATGTATGTTTAGTTGAAGATGACGCGCTAGATGTATTTTTATATCAAGAACAAACACCTGCCCAAAGCATTAACCGTTACTGTGAGCTAACAGGTTTTGCACCGGTGCCACCGCAGTGGAGCTTTGGTGTTATTTTATCAAAAGCGTATTACAAAGATGCTGACGAATTACTTAGTGTTGCCCGCGAAGTGCGTGCTAAAAATATGCCGTGCGACGTAATTACTCTTGATGGCCGCGCATGGCAAGACACCGACACCCGCTTTGCATTTGAATGGGATCCAACACGCTACGCCGACCCAAAACCAGTGCTTGATGAACTAAAAGCGATGGATTTTAAAATTTGCGTATGGGAATACCCGATGATCTCGGTAAATAACCCATTATTTGCTAAAGCGGCCGAAAATGGCTGGCTTATAAAAGATAAACGCACCGGTAAAGCGTATCAATACGAGTGGGATTTAAGCCCATTTGGCGAAGTACTTACACCACTACCAGAGTCGGGTATTTTAGATTTTACTCACCCCGACGCTTACGAATACTGGCTCGAATCGCACAAGCCATTGTTTGAGCTTGGCGTAGATATGATAAAAGCAGACTTTGGCGAACAGCTAGAAGACGAAAACATGGTATCGCACAGTGGCGACAGCGGCATAAGATTACACAACGTTTACAGCATGTTGTATAACCGCTGCGTTTTTGAGGCCGCCGAAAAATACTGTAAAACAGGGCCATTTTTGTTTAGCCGTTCAGCATGGACTGGCAGCCAACGCTTTCCTGCACAATGGGGCGGCGACCCACAGGCCGATTGGCAGGGTTTAGCGGCAAGCATTCGTGGCAGTTTAGCGTGGGGTATGTCGGGTGGGCCATTTTTTGCAACCGACATTGGTGGTTTTTACAAAGACACCCGCGACGCAGAACTTTACGTGCGCTGGGCACAAGCCTCGGTATTTAGCGCACATATGCGCTTACATGGTATTGGTCCTCGCGAACCTTGGTCTTACACAGAGCAAGCAAGTGATGCGGTATTTGCAGCACTTAAATTACGCTACCAGTTAATTCCGTACTTACAAACATGTGCAGAGCAAGCGCAGCAAACAGGCTTGCCGGTTCAGCGTGCCATGGCATTGGCATTTCCTGATGATGTACTGGCGCATAGTTTTGATCAGCAATTTATGTGCGGTGAAAAATTACTGGTTGTGCCGTGTGTAGTACCAAACGGTAAAGTTAAGTTTTACTTACCTCAAGGTAATTGGATTCGCTTCCCCGATAAACAAGTTTACGAAGGGAGTAAGTACTACGAGCACACACTCGCACTTGAAGAAATGGCAGTATTTGTACGCGAAGGCGACAGCCTAATGCTTGGCCCAGAGGTTCAACACACAGGGCAAGAAATGAGCCAATTAACAGCATGGCCTAAATAAAACTCGGCTTAATAAAACACACACAACACACACAATAATAAAGATATTAGCTTACTTTTTACCGAGTAAAGTAAGCTAAAAGGGGCGCAAGATGGAAGGTATGAACATTACCATGACACTGCTATCGTGCTTGGCGTTTATGGCGCTGGTAGGATATATCTCGTACCAAAAAACCAAAGGTGAAGTTAACACCCAAGATGGCTACTTTTTAGCGGGTCGTGGGTTAACGGGTACGTTTATAGCAGGCTCGATGATCCTCACAAATTTATCAGCAGAGCAACTAATTGGCCTTAATGGCTCAGCCTATGGTTACAACCTAAGCTCAATGGCTTGGGAAGTAACCGCAGGAGTATCAACCATCATTATGGCGTTGATCTTTTTGCCTCGTTATTTAGCGGGTGCGTTTTCTACCTTGCCTGAATTTTTACGAGATCGTTTTAATGATACCGTACGCCGCATGACGGTGATCTTATTTATGGTAGGGTATTGTTTTATAACGATCCCTTCGGTTTTGTACTCAGGATCAATAGCCGTACTCAGGCTGTTTGATGTTCCTACCTTATTAAATATGAGTTACGAAGCAAGCCTGATTGTGACCATTATTACAGTGGGCTCAGTTGGCGCTATATACGCTGTTTTTGGCGGTTTAAAGGCGGTTGCGGTATCAGATACCATTAACGGTGTTGGGTTATTAATTATTGGTATTTTAGTGCCCACACTAGGTTTGATAGCACTAGGCGACGGTAGTTTTTCAGAAGGGTTAAGCACCCTTGTAAACACCGATACAGAAAAACTCAACGCTATTGGTAGCGAGGATGATCCCGTGCCATTTGGCACTATTTTTACAGGTATGATCCTCGCTAATTTGTTTTATTGGGGTACTAATCAGTACGTGATCCAGCGTACGCTGGGCGCTAAAAACTTAGTAGAAGGGCAAAAAGGCGTGTTGTTTTCAGGGTACTTTAAAGTGTTAGTACCGTTTATGATGATGATCCCAGGCGTTATTGCTTACCATCTTTATAAACACGAAAGCCTACCCACTATCGATTTAGCTTACCCACATTTAGTGAAAGAAGTGCTTCCACAGTATTTATCTGGGTTCTTTTTGGCCGTATTACTAGGTGCTGTATTTAGCTCATTTAATTCACTGCTCAATAGCGCGGCAACCTTATTTTGCTTAGACGTTTATAAGCCAATGAAAAAAAATAAGGTAACAGACAGCCAACTTATAAAAGTAGCCAAAATTACTAGTATTGTTATTGCCATATTGTCGTTTATAACTGCGCCATTATTGATGTTCGCACCTGAAGGTTTATGGCACATAATTCGTGTGTTTACAGGCTTTTACAATATTCCGGTCATCACAATTGTATTGGTAGGTTTGTTTACTCGAAAAGTGCCTGCACTGGGCGCTAAAGTCGCGATTATATTCCATATTATTGCCTACACCTTGCTTAAATTTGTATGGGATGTAGACATTAACTTTATTCATATTTACGCCATTTTGTTCTTAATTGAATTGGCGATAATGCTGGGTATTGGTTACTACAAACCACTTAAAACACCATGGCAATTTACTCGTAAAGCTGAGGTAGACCTTAATCCTTGGAAATACGCATTACCTTGCGCAATTGTATTAGTAAGCTTGATTGTTAGCTTATATATATTATTTTCGCCACTCGGATTGGTTGGTGGAACCAGTGTGTACTTTGTACCAAGTTTAGCTGCTGTATGGTCTACAGCCTTAGTGCTTAGCTGGTGGAGTGTACGTCGTTGGCAGGTTAGTTACGAAAATAGCTTAGCGCGTATTGGTGCTAAAAACGCCGCATAACCTGCGGCTATATTCTGTATACCAAACTTAAATCACATTTAATTCACATAATGTTTGCATTAGTAAGATAGTTTGTTTAAATTTAAAGCTCTTATATAAGATATAAGAGCTTTAAGGAAAGTATCACACACTGACACCGCTTTATTAGCAACACACACAATTGCTAGCGCGGTACCACACAGCACACACGCACAATATGGAGAATGACATGAGAGCTAAAAAGTCCGTCTTAAGCTTGGCAGTCACGTTAGCAATGACAACCGGTTTAGCGCTTAGCGCGCAGGTACATGCGCAGCAAGAGCAAACCGAACAAGAACAACAAAAAACAGAAACAGCTAAAAACGATACGTTTGAAAAAATAGTCGTTACTTCACAAAAAAGAACGCAAAGTTTAAACGAAGTACCTGTTGCGGTATCGGTACTTAATAGCGATCAAATTAATTCAGCTTTTGCTAATAACATGGAAGGCTTACAGTCACTTGTCCCTTCAGTTAGCTTTAGAAAAGGCACCACAACCCGTAACTCAGCGCTAACAGTGCGCGGTATTGGTACTATTTCATTTAGTATTGCTGCCGAGCCAAGTGTAGCAACTGTTGTTGATGGCGTGGTGCTTGGCCGCTCGGGTCAAGCATTTGCCGATTTATACGACGTAGACCGCATTGAAGTATTACGCGGGCCACAAGGTACATTGTTTGGTAAAAACGCCTCAGCAGGTGTGGTAAACATAACAACAAAAGATCCCTCGTACGACACAACAGGCAGCGTAGAAACCTCGTTTTATCAAGATAACGAATACCGTTTTAAAGGCGTTATAAGCGGCGGTTTAACCGACGACCTAGCGGCAAGCCTTACGGTATTTAAAGGTAAATTTGACGGTTACATTGATAACGTTTACAACAACGAAAAAGTAAACGGTTACGACCGTGAAGGTGCACGTGCTGTATTTAAATACGAACCAGAGGACGACTTAAGCGTAAAGTTTATAGCTGAGTTTTATAACGCAGATGACGACTGTTGTGCCGACTTAGAAGCACTACCAAGTGGCCGTAATCCAGATTCAAAATCAGTACCAAACAGTAACGGTATTGTTGATGGCGTAGCCGATATTGATTTAGACCAACGCAGCGTTGATCACGATTACGAGTCGCGCACAATTGACGAACATAGCGCGTTTTCGGTACAGGTTGATAAAACAATTGGCGACTATACATATACTTCAATTACTGCACAGCGTTCGTGGGATAACACAGAGTACCGTGAAGGCGACTTTACCTCTATTGCTGGCGACAGCAGCGAGCCGGTATTTGACGCGCCGTTTCAATTACACGATTTAGGTGCACAGCAATGGGATCAGTTTTCGCAAGAATTTAGAGTTACATCAAACCTAGCTGGGCCATTTAACTATGTTGCTGGCTTATTTTATTGGAACATGGATTCACAACGTAACTTTACTCGCGATGCTAGTTGTCAAAATAATGGTGGCCAGCTTGATAGCGCAATGGCTTTTTACGCGCAAAATAACTTATCGGGCGCTGAGCTTGATACAGCGCTTGCTGATTTAGAAGGTTACACACAAGGCCTAGGTGTTAGCTGTAACGCAAACGATATTGTATCGGCCACTGCTTTTATGAGCACAGAATTTAATAACTGGGCCGCTTTTGCCGATGGTACTTACGATTTATCTGAAGATTTACGCGTATTATTTGGTATTCGTTACACCGACGATGAAGTGTCGTACACGCATCGCCGTGTAAGTAATGATGTGTATGGCCGCACCGGTGTAGGCGTGCGCCCAGCAACACTAAATACAGATGATGAAGGCAAAGCCGAAGAAACCAACGTATCGGGTCGTTTAGGTATGCAATACGATTTAGGCGATGGTCAAATGGTATACGGTACTTACTCGCAAGGTTACAAAGGCCCTGGTTTTAATATTTATTATAACTTTAACCCAGACACCGACAGCCGCGAAATAGCACCTGAAGAGTCTGACGCTTATGAAATAGGCTACAAATACGCAAGCCGCGAATTTGTATTTAACATGGCGCTTTTCAGAACCGAAATTGAAGGCTTTCAAGCTAACAACTTTGACTGTTCAGACGGCACTTGTATTACGCGCTTAACCAATGCGGGTGATGTAAGTACGCAAGGTGTTGAAGTTGACTTTATGTGGGCTGCAACAGAGTCGCTAACGCTTACCGGTGGTGTTGCTTACATTAAAGCTGAAATTGACGAGTTTAATTGTCCGGCAGAGGTAGCCGCAGGTTCATGTACTGACCGCTCAGGTTTAGATGTACCATTTTCGCCAGATTTAAAATACTCACTAACGGCTGACTACTTTATTGAAACCGACCATGGCTTTAACGTACATATAAATGGCTCTTACATTTATACCGACGAGCAATACTCAGACCTACCAGACAACGTAGGCGAATTTAACCCAGCCGCTTTGTTACCAGATTACGGTATTTTAAATGCAAGTGTGGGTTTATCGTTTAAAGATGACGCGTTTAGAGTGTCGCTTATTGCTAAAAACTTAACAGATGAAAGCTACGCAACTACCTACAGTGGCGATAACTTCCGTTACCAAATACCACGTGATGCTGAGCGCTACTTTGGAGTATCGTTTAAAGCACGTTTTTAATATTTAAATAATTCTCTTAATAATTTCCCTACAAGCGCAACGTTTTACACGTTGCGTTTTTTTTGTGACTTATCTTTGTAATAGTTTAGTCATTTTACTTTCATTAAAATTACCTTTATCAGTCACATCTGTTTTCTATAGTGCAGCGGTTGATCTTTTTTGTGTTTACACATTTCAAAAAAATAACCACTAAACAATGGGAATTACGGATGAAAATTAAAAAAGTCGCTGCGGCAATCGCGCTAACGTTTACGTTTAGCGTAGTGAGCCATGCTGATGTACTACCGCAAAGCCAAACAGACAGCAGCTGGTATAGCGCTGCGCAAACTAAACTAACAACAAAAACAACACAAGCGCAGGCTACACAAGCCACTAAAGCTAAAAACGTTATTTTATTTGTGGGCGATGGCATGGGTATATCTACTCTTACTGCCGCGCGCATTTTACAAGGGCAGCGTAATAACCAATCTGGCGAAGAAGGTTATTTAAGCTTTGAAGAGTTCCCATACTCTGCACAAGTTAAAACGTATAACGTAGATGCTCAAACGCCCGATTCAGCAGGCACGATGACGGCTATTATTTCGGGTGTAAAAACCGATGTGGGCGTTATTGGTGTAGATGAAGATATTGAACGCGGCGTGTGTTCAACAGTAGCAGGTAATGAGCTAATTACCGCGACCGAATTAGCTGAAATTAAAGGGCTATCTACCGGTATTATTTCTACAGCACGTATTACTCATGCAACGCCTGCTGCCACGTATGCTAAATCGGCTGACCGTAACTGGGAAGACGTATCAGATATGCCAGAAGATGCCGTAACGGGTGGCTGTGAAGACATTGCATCGCAACTTGTTAACTTTGAAAAAAACCTAGAAGCACGATTTGTAGGGACCGACGTAGACGGTCTTGATTTTGTAATGGGTGGCGGTCGTCGTCACTTTTTACCAAAAGACGAAACAGCTAACTCAACAGATGCAGTAAGTGCTATAGAAGGCGACCGTACTGACGAGCGCAACCTAGTGACTGAGTGGCAAACACAATACCCAGATGCTACGTACGTAATGGATCAAACAGGCTTTGATGCAATAGCAGACGACGCCACTAAAGTATTTGGTTTATTTAACGAATCCCACATGCAATACGAAGCTGACCGCGCAAACGATGTAGCGGGCGAGCCTTCGCTTACCGATATGACCACTAAAGCAATTGAAGTGCTTGGTAAAAACGATAACGGATTTTTCTTAACGGTTGAGTCAGGAAGAATTGACCACGCGCACCATGCGGGTAATGCATACAACGCGCTTAACGACACCATTGAGTTTGCTAAAGCCGTGCAAGCAGCGGTAGATAACACTAATCCTGAAGAAACCCTTATTTTAGTAACCGCCGATCATAGCCATGTATTTACTATTGCAGGCTACCCTAAGCGTGGCAATCCAATTTTGGGTCAAGTAGTTGCAGTGGGCGAAACTACACCAAGCCTAGCTGCCGACGATATGCCGTACACCACAGTAGGTTACGCAAATGGTTTAGGTTTTAGAAACTTGGGCAGTGAGACTGATGCGGATGCAAGTTACACAAGTGCTGCTGTTGCAGGGCGTGTTGAGCTAAATGGCGTTGATACAACAACCCCAGGTTTTCACCAAGAAGCAACTGTACCAATGGGCTCAGAAACACACGCGGGTGAAGATATTTCACTGCATGCAAAAGGTCCAGGTGCTCAGCTAGCACAAGGCGTAATTGAACAAAACGTAGTGTTTCATCTAATTAATCAAGCTCTTGAACTAACTCAGCAATAATGGCGGCTAACATGAACAAATTAACAGTACTTTCTTTAGCAGTAATGGTCGCGCTAGCAGGTTGCTCGAGTGACGATAACAAAAATGAAAACAATATTATCGCAGTAGATAACGCTATTGCAGTGGGCTCTGAGCAGTGCATTAATGGTGGTGTAGAAACGCAAGTAGGCGCAGATACCAATAATAACGACGTGCTAGACAGCGACGAAGTTAACTCAACTAATTTAGTGTGTAATGCACCTGCAACGTCGCTCACAAACGAGCAATTAGCCTCGCTTACTAGTAATGCATGGTTTAGTGAAGCACAAACAAAATTAGGTGCTGCACAAACAGCCAGTAGCAACATTGTTACTGAATCAGGCAAAGCTAAAAACGTTATTTTATTTGTGGGCGATGGTATGGGTATTTCTACCATAACCGCAGCACGTATTTTAGCGGGTCAGTTAGAGGGCGAAATGGGTGAAGAACACCAGTTAAGCTTTGAAACTATGCCTTTTTCGGGCTTTGTAAAAACATACAACGTAGATGCGCAAACGCCAGATTCTGCAGGCACTATGACCGCAATGGCATCGGGTGTTAAAACCGACGCGGGCGTTTTAGGTATAGATGAAGCGGTTGAACGTGGTAATTGTGCATCAGGCAAAGGGAACGAACTAGTTACCTCATTAGAGCTTGCTGAAATTGCAGGTAAAGCAACAGGGATTATTTCTACAGCGCGTATTACTCACGCAACCCCAGCTGCAACGTATGCTAAATCGGCAGAGCGTAACTGGGAAGATATCTCCGATATGCCAGAAAGTGCCGCAACGTGTGAAGATATTGCATCGCAACTGGTTAACTTTGAAGCCAACCTAGAAGCACGCTTTAGTGGTGTTGATGTAGACGGTATTGACGTAGTAATGGGCGGCGGTCGTCGTCACTTTTTACCAAAAGATGCTGCGTTTAATTCAACCGATGCAGTAAGTGCTGTTGAAGGGGATCGTACAGATAACCGCGACTTAACCGCAGAGTGGAAAACGCAATATCCAAATGGCACGTACGTAATGGATCAAACCGGTTTTGATGCAATAAGTGACGACGCCACTAAAGTGTTTGGCTTATTTAACGAATCCCACATGCAGTACGAAGCTGATCGAGCAAATGATGTAGCAGGCGAGCCTTCGCTTTCACAAATGACCGAAAAAGCAATAAACGTACTTGATAACAACGAGCAAGGTTTTTTCTTAACGGTTGAGTCGGGTCGAATTGACCACGCGCATCATGCGGGTAATGCTTATAACGCGTTAAACGACACTATTGAGCTTGCTAAAGCCGTTAAAGTGGCGATGGAAAACACCAACCCAGAAGAAACATTAATAGTTGTAACAGCCGATCACAGCCATGTATTTACCATTGCCGGTTACCCTAAACGCGGTAACCCAATTTTAGGTAAAGTGGTTGCCGTGGGCGAAACTGAGCCAAGCCTCGCCGCCGACGACATGCCTTATACAACTGTTGGCTACACTAATGGTTTAGGTTACAGAGATTTAGGCGATGAAACCAATGCCGATGCATCTTACTTAGCCGCACCGGTAACAGGGCGTGTTGACTTAAGCGATGTTGATACAACAACACCGGGTTTTCACCAAGAGTCGTTAGTACCACTTGGCTCAGAAACACATGCCGGTGAAGATGTTGGCGTTTATGCAATGGGACCAGGTGCACACTTGGTAACAGGCACAAACGAGCAAAGCTTTTTATTCCATGTAATGGACTTTGCAGCTGACTTTGTAAAAACAGCAGACGAAAAACTAGCGCAATAAATACCGGCTAGTTATAAATTTAGTTAAATATATCTAAATAAAAAACCCCGCATACTGTGCGGGGTTTTTGTCATTAAACTGACATTTATAATCGTTATGTTATTGCCATAAACTTGAAATATAAATAAGAGATAGCTAAATGAAAAAAGCGTTATTAATAATTGCCACGCTTGTAAGTACAAGTAGCTTTGCCTCGCAATGTGATATTGATGCCAAGCATTTAAAAGCGGATTATAAAATTACCAACAGCCATAAAGCGCAGCAAAGTAGCGAGTCACTTACCCTTTGGCGAAACGATCAGCAAGTAGCGCATCAAAGTGAAGTAATCACCGAGCTTTGGCAGCACTTAGCTAATAATCAAATACGACCAATACGTTACTTTAATGCCCAGCAACGCGGTATTGAATACCAACCATCTGAGGTACGCGGCGTACAAAACTGGAGTGCTAAAAACCAGCTGGTGGATAACCACCTAATCGAAAAAATGATCCTAGTAAGCACACAAGGCAGCGGCTGTGATGAAGTAAAAAACTATACACTGAGCGAAAATGGCAACGACTTTAACCTCGCCTTTTTTACGCATTCAAAATTAGTTAAAACATTTAGTATTAGTAACAAAAAAAGCCAAACAACTACCTTACTTAGCCTGAACAATGTAAGCACTGATGAGCCACTAATTAGTGCTCAATTTGCACAGTGGGATCGCTTTCAAACCACCGATTACGCCGACATTGGCGATAACGAAGGCGACCCGTCTTTAGCTAAAATGATAAACCTTGGTTTTATTGAACACGGCGCAACTGGCTTTTATAACCAGCAGGGCGAGGTTATTCAAGGCGGACATCACCACTAGGTCTTTAAATGTTGTAGTTCATAGCTAAAAACGACAGGCGGCTATGAGCTACAAGTAGGTATTCAACGAGTTAGTTAATGAAAGTCACAACAACTAAATTCCTATGAGCAAGCCACTTCCTTCACACTTCCAAAAATAACCGACCCGCCACAAACTATTTATAGTTGGTAATAATTTACGCTATTTGATATTAATAGCAGTTCACACAATAGGGACGTTTTTCGTGAAAATACGGAAATTCCCCCAAGCAAAGCTGTTATATGCAATTCGAGGTTACATGCACGAAATCGTTTCAAATTTAATTTCCAAAAAATGCGAAGGACTATGGTGGGACTTTAAGCAAAAATTTCATAACGATTTGTATGACTTATTACATGATATTATTTGTTTATCTAATGTTATTCATGAGGGCGAGCGTTACTTAATTTTTGGTATATCTGATGAACTTGATGTGATTGGATTGAAGTCAGAGGATAAAACCTATACACAAGCAGGTATATTAGACTTTTTACGACAACAGCCATTCGCTGAAAATAAAGCACCGAACATTAATTTAAAATTCATTAAATACCAAAACAAAGACATCGCAATCCTTACTATTGAAAACGAGCGTGTAAAACCATATTTTCTGACCAAAGAAATCAAATTACGAGGGAGATTTCTTAGAGCTGGAACAGTATATTCTCGCGTTAAAGATACGAATACCCCAAAAGACTCTTGTGCAAATCCACGTGATATCGAAGCAATGTGGAGAGAAAGGTTTGACTTAGATTTATCAGCGTCGAAGCGTTTTAGTTTCATTTTAGAGGATACAGAAAACTGGAATTATAATGGTAATAATGGAGCGTTTTACACATTGGACCCAGATTTCACTATTGAGATAGGTGATACTGAATGTGAAGGTGGACAATATTGGTGGCAAAACTGCTTTTTTGAAAAGCCAATAAAGTATAACTACATGCTAAAATTTAAGAATACAATAATGCATGAAGTTCCAGTAGTTCATTTTAAAAATGAGAATTTATGTATCCCATTCCCAGATATTGAATTTGTTACTCATCCAGAAAAGCTCGATGGACTTAATGCAAGTTTTTATTGCGACCTATTTTATTTTCAAAAAGGTACTCTTCAATATTCACTGCTTTTGCACTTAAGGAAAATTGAGACTGACACTCCATCTTTTAGTACGCCAATAATAAGTCAAATAAAGCCGCCAATCATTGAATTGCCATTTTATATAGTTAATGGCGAGCAGGAATTAAAAGACTTAGAAATAAGTTTTCTTAATATATATAAAGAATTTGTCCAAAAACAAGACGAAATAGTTAAGGGTAGCTTGTATCAGGGTGGAGTAGATGACCGTTGGCAATTAGAAAGAGTTTTTGCTGAATGGGCGTTTGAAATGTTATCCAAAAGCAGATTATAAATCATTTAAATTCAACCTGGATAGTGATTTATATTTTGCGTTGCTATAAATTTTAACCCACTATTTTTTGCATAGTACGATGTTCAGTTTCTCTATGCTTGTTGTTCTATTATAGTGGCTCGGAGATATTGGTTTCTTCCCGGTAGGCAAAGTTAGTAAGGTTACCTGACAAATTATTTTAAGGAACACAGATGTTAGCTCTGTGTTCCTTTTTAGCTTCAACCTATTGAAGCCTTACTACTATCTGCTAACAGTACAAAAAACGACCTGATGCTACTCAAGGTGAGAATCATCAGGCTTTTTAGGCCTATCAGCTAGCTCTGTTAGGCCGTCTTCGCAATCGCCGCTGTCGCAGGTATTTAAATCGCTTTGTGCTTGTTTATCTTGTTGCAGAACTTGTTTTAAATCTTCCATGCGTTGGCGCACGGCTACGCCGTAGCTGGCGTCGTCTCCCCATAACGCAGCAAGTTGCAGTACTGCAGCGCGGTCGTGGTCTCTAAATAGTTTACCAGCACGTTCTGCATCTTGCTTAGTGTTACCTAGTAACTCCAGAGCTTCTACGGCAAGGTTAATGGCCGAGTCGACTGTTTCTCGGTTAAACGCATCTACTTTTAAATTAAGTAACTGATACGCATGGCGGCGGTCGATTGCGCGAGCAACTATTTTAAGCTGCGGGTAGTTTTTATGCGCGAGCTTAATTATCTCAATGGTTTTATCGGGGTTATCAATTGCAATTACCAGCATTTGCGCGGTGTGCGCGCCTGCGGCTTCAAGGAGTTCTTGGCGTGCGGCATCGCCATAAAATACGGTATTGCCAAAACGGCGTAGTAATTCTATTTGGCTAGGGCTGTGATCAAGTACGGTTATTTCGTAGCCTTGCGCGTGCAGTAAACGCCCCATAATTTGGCCAAAACGTCCGTAGCCCGCAATAATTACGTGCTTAGCGGTGCTAATTTGCTCTGGCTTATCAAACTCAGGCAGAGCACTGCTGCTGCGTTTTTGTATTTGCTCATAAACCATAAGTAATAACGGCGCTATTAGCATTGATACCGCCACAACTAAGGTAACAAGGCTGGTTTGCTCGGGCGTTAAAATACTTAAGGTGGTGGTTACGCTTAACAGTACAAAGGCAAACTCACCCCCTTGGGCAAGCGCTAAGGCAAATAATAATTGCTGTTTACTGTTAATTTTAAAGGTAACAGCAAGGGCAAATAAAATGCAGGCTTTAACCACAATGAGTAAAACCACTAAGCCTATAACAGTACTAAACTCGTTAAATAGCAGTTCAAAGTTAATTGATGCGCCAACAGTTATAAAAAACAATCCTAAAAGTAAGCCTTTAAAGGGTTCTATATCGGCTTCTAATTCGTGTCTAAACTCACTCTCGGCAAGTACCACACCCGCTAAAAAAGTACCCAAAGCAGGTGATAAACCAATGCTTTGCATAACCAGCGCAATAGCGACCACTAAAAACAGTGCAAAAATAGTAAATATTTCACGCATGTGTGTTTGGGCAATGTATCTAAATAACGGCGCCGATACATATTTACCGCCGGCAATAATAGCGGCAATAACCGCAACCGATACACATACTTGTTGCCATACAGGCCAGCTTGCAATAATCGAGTCGCTGATTTCTTTTGTGCTAGTTTGCGGGGCAAATGCAAGCAGTGGTAATAGGGCTAAAATAGGAATAATGGCGATGTCTTGAAACAGCAATACCGAAAACGCGTTTTGTCCGGCTTCTTGCTTTAGCCAGCCTTTTTCTTCAAGGCTTTGCAGCACAATAGCGGTAGAGGAGAGCGCGAGCATTAAACCAATGGCGAGTGCGGTTTGCCAATGCATGGCAAAAAACCAATAACAAAATGCAAATATAGCCGCTGCCGATAGCACGACCTGTAAGCCGCCAAGCCCTAAAATAGAGTGGCGTAATGTCCATAAACGCGAAGGTTGTAGCTCAAGGCCCACTAAAAACAGCATCATTACTACGCCAAATTCGGCGAAGTGCATTACATCGGTCTGATCGCCCACAACACCCAGCGCATAAGGGCCAATGAGTATGCCGGCAATTAAATAACCTAACACTGAGCCCAGTCCGACTCGTTTTGCAATAGGGACAGCTACAATGGCTGCTGCTAAGTAAATTAAAGCAATTTCTAACACGCGTTTATCCTAATAACATCAAGGCTTTTAGAATGGCTTAGCTGCTTATAAAATACAATGGATTATATGGCTCAAAGTTGCTTATTTATCAGTAGTTATAACACTAATGGTTATAACTACTGGGCTAAGAATAGCACTTTATGTTGAAGGGGTTATTTGGGGGGCTAAATATTACAAATACTTATAATTGCTGAGCTTGGTTGGCCTGAATCAGAATGGTAAATAGTAATGTTTGAGCTTATTGTATTTTCAACGCTTGTTTCAATTACTGTTACTTCAAACTCTGCTGATGCAGGTAGGTCGATATCTAATTCGCTATCGAGGTAAGTACTTCCGCTTTTTTGCAAAGTAAGTGGTTTTGTTTGATCAAAGCTAAATTGAAAGCTATCTGACGCTAAAAGTGTATCTACCATGTTAAAGCGTAAGTTAACGGTGTCGGGGCCTGAAAACTCAGCACACACAAATACCGAAACCTCAACAGCTTGTAAAACGGGCATGCTATTTTGGCCTATATCCACAGTAAAGTTGCTTTGCGTAATTGCTACAGAGTTATATACCCCTGTTGCGAGTCTTTCGTCTGCGGTGGTTATCGTTATTTTTTCACCTTGTGCTAAATTAACCTCTTCATCAAAAAAGCCGTTTGTGTTGGTACTGTACTGCAGTCCATTAATTGTTAGCTGTGCATTACTTATAGCCGCTTTTTGCACATTAGTAAGTTGCCCTTTAATGCGACCGGTAAGTTGTGCAGAGTTGGTTACTGTAATTGAAAATTGCACACTTTTTGAAAATCCATCAGCATCAGTTGCGACAACGGTTAACGTGTAACTACCTGTCATATCGGCGATAAATTCGGTAATACTTTGGTTTGTATTGCTTAAACTGGTGCTCGAGCCTGAAGGCGCTGATAGTGTCCAAGCGTAATCGAGAGTGGTTCCCTCAGGGTCGTAACTTTGGCTTACATCAAATTTAACTGCATTGCCCACTACATCGTAGCGTGATTGCTCCCCTGTGAAGCTAATTACTGGCAATGCGTTTTGTATTACATCAATTGTTAGGGTTTTTGTGTCGGAGTACTGCACGCCATCGTTAGTGCGTACCGAAATAACCACTTGCCCCTCTACTGATGCGCTAAACGTTGGTATTGATATTGTATTACTGCTAAGCGTTGCTTGGCCTTGCGACGAAATGATTTCCCATTGGTAGCTTAGTGGTTGGCCTTCTGGATCGTAACTAGGTGAGGCATCAAGTAAAACTTGCTCATCAACCGTTATAGAGGTTTCATAAGTTACCAAAGTGATAGGCTTTTTATTGCTACTGGCATGCAGTGCTGAGGTTGCTTGGTTTGAGCTTAATTGCCCATCAGACACTGTAAGTACTACAACGTAGTCGCCTTCTTTATCGGCAATAATAGAGGGTGTTGCTGATGTGCTGTTAGTCAGTTGTGATGCACTATTTACAGGCTTAGCTTGTAACTGCCAGTTATAGCTCAGCGTATCTCCGTCGGGGTCGCTACATTGTTGGCACTGCAAAGTGGTAGATTCGTTTAACGTAATATCACGTTCGGATTCAAGTGTTGCAACTGGGGCTTTATTACTTGTGGTAACAGTTAAAGTAACGGATGCGGTATCGCTTTTGTTTTGTTGGTCGGTAACAGTGAGTGAAAGCGAGTAATCTCCAGCTGTTGACGCTGAAAACCCAGCGGTATGATTTTGCATGTTTGAAAGAGCAGGCGTGCTGCCCTGGGGTTTTGATGTAATTGCCCACGCATAACTAAGCGTATCGTTTTTATCGGGATCAGTGCTTTGGTTACTATAAAGTGTAACAACTTCATTTGGGGCAATTGTTTTATTTTCTACGTTTATAACCGCTTGTGGCGATGAGTTAGAATTAAGCGATTCACTTTTTATGAGTACAACAATGCTTGCCGTATCACCTTGTGAATTAGTAACGGTAAGCTCAACTTTAAATTCGCCTATTTCGTCGGCAACAAACTGGCTTTTTACTTGAGTCGCATTTTCAAGCGTTGCATTACTTGCTACGGGCTTGGTAATAAATTGCCATTTGTATTGATTAATGGCGCCGCTGGTTGTGCTACTTTGCGCGCCATTTAAAAGCACAACATCACCTTGTTTAACGGTTTGTGTGCTACCTGCGTTAGCCGTTAGTTGGGTATTTGCAGTAACGGTGAATTGTTTTTGTGCAGGACTGCTTGAAAGCTTGCCGTCACTCACGGTTAATACTAATTGGTATTCTTGTGCTTCAGATACTGAAAACTCAACGGTACTTTCGTTATTAACCGTAATCGGTATTTCTACTTGTTCGTTTTTGCTGGTTAATTGCCATTGATAGGTGAGTGCATCGCCATCGGGGTCACTACTTTGTGCTGCGCTAAAAACGAGGGTGGTATTTACTTTAAACTCCGATTGCTCGGTGGTAATAACCGCAATAGGCTTTGTGTTAGTGCTGAGCGGTTTAGTTACTGTTTTGGGGTCTGAACCTCCAGAGCCACAAGCTACGAGGGTGAATAAAGCAGTAATTAAAATTAATAACTTCCATTTCATAATATTAATATCCTTTTAATAAGTTGAATATTAATATGTACCTAAATTAGATATAAAGCAAAAAAAATAAATCAAATAAGTAAATTTTCATTATTTTAGGAAATAGTTAACGTGAAACAGTGCTGCTTTTAAATAATTTATACTTTGAGGGGAGTGCTTTATGCCCAGATTGATAGGGCATAAAGTATATTAAATGGCAGTTGAATAAAGTTAGTCTGCTACTTTTACTGAACCGCTAATATTATCGATACTTACATCGCCCGAGCCCGACTCAGTAATAGTCAGCCCCTTTGCATGATTAACGCGAATATCACCCGAACCGTCTTCAATTGTTACGCTTGAACCAATATGCTCAATAAGCAGGTCGCCAGAGTTATCATCAACATTAACTGCACCGCTAATATGGCTTATTACTATATCACCCGATCCATCTTCAACGTTTAGCGAACCGGTTATGTTGCTCACGTGCATTTCGCCAGAACCATCGTCAATAGTTGCATTGCCACTTACGTTGTTTATATGAATACTGCCAGAGCCGTCGGTTAATTCTAAATTACCTGCGATGTTTTCAAGGTTTACTTCACCAGATCCATCGTCAACAGTTAGGTTTTTAGCCCCACTTATCGTTAAATTCCCCGAGCCGTCTTTAACATCAATATTGCTTTGCATAGCACTTATTAAAATATCGCCAGAGCCATCATCAATATCTAAATTTAGATTACTTGGCACAGTAACCACTAAATTAATACTTGGAGATTGACCACTGTAAAAGCTAATACCATTACGGCTTTTATTTTGGGCAACAAGCTTTGCCTGTTTACCGTCTTGCTCGAGCGTTAGTTCGTATTCGTCTTCAATGTCGGCTGTGTAAATAGTGGCATCAACACTAATGCTGGTGGCCGTTTTTGAGCCTTTTATTTCAAGGCTACCTGCACCGCTTAATACATTTAAATATTCAAGATTATTGCTTGGCAGTGATAGCTGTTGAGTTTGCTTTACTGAGGCAACGCTTGGCGATATGTGAAATACACAGCCACTTAATAATAAAATGCCGCCAATAAGTGAAAGTGGTTTTGTAATGTTAGATACAGTTGATGAGCTCATGTTTAGTCCTTTGTATTTTTGTTTGTATTTATATAAACAATATAGAGCAAAAATGAGGCCGAAATGTAAGCTGTTGTTTTATATAGGGTGGTGGTTTTTTATGAAAGTTTAAATACTAATAAGTGGTTAAAATAACTAATTATTAATATAAAAGGATGCGTGATGCATCCTTTTATAATTGCTCTGCTTTTATTAGTAAACTAATTAAAAGCTGTAAGTAATATTACCGTATAAGAAACGTCCGTCTAATCCGTAAGGTGCATACGGTGTGTACGGGAATATTTGACCAAAGTCAGAGTAACCAATGTTATCCACGGTGGCTTGTGGGTACTGATCGAACAAGTTGTTTGCACCAACGGCAAATTTCCAATATTCGTCTGGACGGTATGCCACTTCTAGGTCGGTGATCCATTTAGGGTCTAGGTATTCATCGCGATCAGCTGTAGTTGATATATCAGCGACTTCACCATAACGTGTGGCACGAAGCGTTGTTTGCCATTCGTTAAAGTTCCACACTGCTGATAGGTTCCATTTGCTATCTGGCGTGCCTTCTTCAAAGCGACCTACTTCACGACGCGCAAACACTACGTAGTCGTCACCTAGTGAGTTAAGTTCGCTTGGGTTGTCGTTTACGTGTGTTACTTCGGTGTCGTTAAAGTTAGCTGCTACGTTTAGGCGTAAATCACCTAAGTTGTCTAAATCTAGGTTATAAGTGGCAACTATATCTACACCTTGCGTGCGTGAATCGATAGCGTTGGTAAAGTAACGTACGCTTTCGGTATTTAGCTCACCGGCATTTTGTAGTATTTCTACTACGGCATCGCCCTCTAAGTTTTCAGACAATACAATACGGTCATCAATATCAATACGGTACGCATCAACGGTTAAGCTAAAGCTGCCTTGCGTGTACATAAAGCCCGCAGTAACGTTTACTGACTCTTCAGCATCTAACGGCTGAGCACCGAGTGCTTGCGCTGCGGCTGAATCGGTTGGGAATAAACCAACTTCAAATGGTTGGTTGTTTTCAAGTACTGTTGATATTTGGCGGTACGAGCTTTGCGCTAAAGATGGCGCACGGAAACCGGTGCTAATTGCACCGCGCAGCGATAGGTTTTCAGTAATGCTG
This sequence comes from Pseudoalteromonas sp. SR41-1, assembly GCF_014164015.1. Classification (NCBI taxonomy): domain Bacteria; kingdom Pseudomonadati; phylum Pseudomonadota; class Gammaproteobacteria; order Alteromonadales; family Pseudoalteromonadaceae; genus Pseudoalteromonas; species Pseudoalteromonas sp. SR41-1. Next base: position 90,145 of record NZ_JACJEK010000015.1, on the reverse strand, counting down.
TAACGCGAGGCAAGTTTAGAGGTAAATGTGTCGCCAAAGTCGCTGTAATCTTCATAACGACCCGCTAAAACGACGTTCCATTTTTCTGTTAAGTAGGTATCAAACTCAACAAATAAAGCGATGTTATGACGGCTTTCGTCAGTCGCACTTTCTGGTCCAAAACCAGCAAGTACTTGCGCGCCACCGGCTGCAATTGGGTTGCCGTTGCTATCAAGTGCGGTGATGTAAGACGCTTCTTCGCCTTCTTCTATTTTGTAGCTTTCGTGGCGGTATTCAGTACCTACGGTAAAAAATACGTCATCAGGTAAGCCTAAATCGAGTGTGGTATTGGCTGTTGCGTTTACTAAAAACTGATCGTAAACCAATGCACCGTTGTCAAATTCGGTTGGGCTGTCGGCACCTAGTGATGTATTAATACTATTTACAACACCAAAACCAAAGTCGTTGCGGCCGTAGTTGGTACTTACATCCCATGTCCAGTCGTTAGTTTCGCCTTTTAAGCCCAGTGCAAATGAGTAGTCTTGTACGTCTGTTTCAATTTGCGGCAAAAAGCCATCTGGGTACACTTCTAAAACGTTACGGCTGTCTTTTGCTCGGCGGTAAAAACCACCTGAATTACCTTCACGCTTTGAGTAGCTACCAAATGAATAAAGGTTTAAGCCGTTATCTAAATCGTAACCCATGTTGTAAAACAGTGCGTAGTCTTCAAGGTCTGCTTTACCAAAACGGTGATTGTAACGATCGATAGTAAATTCGCGTGGGTCTAAGCTGCCATCATCAAGACGGCTGTATTGTTCGCGTGGGTCAAAGCCTGAGCGCTGCGTTGAGTCGTTATCGCGGTATTCAATTGATACGTTAACAAAGCCGTTATCAGATAACGCAAAACCAGAGTTTGCACTAACAGTGCGTGTTGCACCGTCGTTTACTTCTCTGTCGCCACCGGTATTAAACGCTAAGTCGCCGTTAGCATCTGCATAGGTGCTTTCTAGCTGAGGTACGCCAGCCATTTGAGTATCGTATTTACCGTACGTTACGCTAACGCTGCCGCCTTCTGAGGCATCTTTAAGTACAATGTTAATTACCCCAGCAATTGCATCAGAACCGTACTGTGCGGCTGCGCCATCACGTAGTACTTCAACACGTTTAATTGCAGAGGTTGGGATCATGTTCAAATCAACAGCGGTAGAGCCTCGACCAACAACACCTGCTAAGTTTAATAGCGCACCGGCATGGCGGCGCTTACCGTTTATAAGCACTAGTGTGTGATCGGGTGCTAATCCACGTAAAACAGCTGGTTTTGCATGGTCAGTACCATCACCCATAGTGGCACTTGGGTAGTTAAAGCTAGGTACTTGGTTTGCTAGTATTTGGCTTATTTCTAGCTGACCCGTACTTTGCATATCACCGCTGGTAATAATATCTACAGGTACTGAGCTTTCGGCAATACTGCGTAAGCTACGGCGAGTACCTGTTACTGAAATCACTTCAATGCTTTTTTCGGCTTGAACATCTTGTTCTGCAGCAAATACAGAAGAATAGGGTGCACTAAGTGCAGAAGAAACGGCCAGGCTAAGTGCTACTTTTTTGGCTGATAATGGCTTTAACATGATGTTGATTCCCTTGAGGGCTGCTGACTATTGATTTTAAAAAGGAGCGCATCATATAGAAGCGACTACCCTAGTGCAAAGATAAAAACTATCTAAGATATTCTAAGTTGTTAACAAGTAAGGTCACTGTCTACGCGTGATATAGGCGTTTGGATCGTTGTAGTTGCAATCTTGTGTCGAATGGTTGCGAATTCAAGGGGATTTTAGATAAAAGTTAGTAAGACGTAAAAAGGCCAAGCAAATGCTTGGCCTTTCAATTTTTAAATTTAGTAATTTAAATTATTCAGGGGCAACTTCAAGCGTTGTAAATAATGCATAACGTCCTGCATCTACGCCTTCTTCATTTACGGTAACCTTGTTAGAGGTTTCGATTAGGTATAGGCCTGGCTCTTTCCACGTAATTGTAAACATACCGTCTTTATCGGTCATTACTTTTACTTCGCCACGCTCGTTACGGTAGCGTGTGTCGCCTTTTAAAATACTTACTTCAACGCCTTCACCAGCAGATTTACCATCTTGTAGTAACTGAAAACGTGCTTGTTCACCTACAAATAAATCGTTTGGATGCGTTGGACCGCTAAGCTCTAAGCCTAAACCTAGCTGTGCAGGTTTTGAGGTGCCATTTCGGCTTACAAATGTATCTACTGTTGAAACAACCTTCGTTGTCGTTACATCTTTTGCATTGCTAGGTAACTCGGCTTCTGTTTTTTTACCAAATACGCGCTTGCGCTTACCTTCTTCGTTTTTATAGAAGGTCATGTACATTGGCTTTTGGGTCATTGCAATGTGGTAAGTGCCTTGCTCTGTTAAGCTTACCGCAGCTGAGCTTTTACGCTTTAAGTAATAAGCACGAATGGTTTCAGATACTGGCTCACCATTAGGTGCAAGTGCCATTAATAATGTGTCGTCGTACTCGGCGCCTTTTTCTTTAGGTTTAAAGGCTTTGTCTGGTGCAAACATTTCGTTAGAGATACTAGCGTCAATCATTACGTAATGCGCTTTATCGCCTGATAAAGATGTATGCGAAGGTAGTAACCAACGTCCGTGTGCACTTGCTGAAGTTGACACTAAAGCAGATAAGCTCAATGCGCCGATTAATGCCGTTTTTAATAAATTAATTTTCATTGTATTTCCTTAAATTCAAATGATTAAGTAGCAGCTACTTAGTGCTTACAGTGACGAAGCTTTTAGAAAACTCGTTTTTACCATCAATTGTTAGTTTGCCTGATTTAGTTAAATCGAGCTCAACGCGGGTGTAGTCTCTGCCGCCTTCTTCGCGTACAACTTCAATATTTAGTAAGTATTTACCTGGTTTTACTGGGTTACCGTCTAAATCATTACCTTGCCAATTTATGGTGTAAGTACCTGCGCGTTTTGTTGCGCCGCTAATGCCGTCAAAGTTGGCATCGCTTTTACCGGCTTTACGCCACCATTGGCGTAAGTCTTTAAACCATTCTGCTTTTTGCACCCAAAGTGCAAGCGTTGTAACGTGTTTGCGCTCTGGTGTTTCAAGCCAAACTGCAACGTATGGGCGGTGATACGGTTGTACTTCTAAGTCAGGAAGTGTTAATTCAACCTCTAGCTGTGGTGTTTTTGCATGCGCCGTTGTTTGAAAAAACGCAGCTACGAGCAGTAATGCGGCGCTTATAAATAATTTAAATTTAACCATTAAGACACTCCTTTTATTTGTGGAACCCAACATAAATAAATAACCAGTGGAGTTACCACTCCGAGTACGGTTATCCATATTCCTGCTAAGCGTTTTTTTCTATTTTGAAACAAAATAATCATGCCGGTGATGGCAAATAAAATCATTAGTACGGCAGATATATCAATTACCCAACTCCATACTTCACCGCTGTGGCGGCCTTTATGTAAGTCGCCAATAAGGCTTAAAAAGCCACCTGTTTGGTAATCAAGATTTAGCTCGCCAGTTGTAAAATCAAGCTCTGCGTAGGCAAACCCAGCAGGCAGTGGGTAGTCGAGCATGACAAGCGCGTCTTCTTTTTCCCACTCAATGCTTTTTACTTTTGTAAGTGCATATTGCTCGGCTAGGTAAGCTTCTATTTCAGGGTAAAGCGTTGGCAGCGTATTCAGCTGCTCATTCGCTTTGGTAACTAGCTCTGCTGGAATTACCGCCGTTACTTGGCCATTATTTTTATCGTTTTTAAGCCAATCAATATGGTTGAGCACAATGCCGCTAACGCAAAATAAGATAAGCAAAAAAAACAAAGCTGTAGAAATATAAATATGTAGAGCACGGCTTGTGCTATACAAAGCCCGCTTGTTAATAAACGACATAAAAACAGTAAATAAATTAAATTTACAGCATGATAATGATTTGCATTAGCTATTACAAATTTACTTACTTATCTTTACATAAAAACTTTAAAACAAAGGCGGTAAGCAGGTAAAAAATGAATATTTAACGCTTAGGAGGGCTGGAAGGTCTTAAAATAAGGTAAATCATTACCAATACTTCTATTACTGCAACGAGATAAATAACCCAAATAGGGGCGGCTGAATACAGTAAAAATGTAAATCCAATTAACATGCCAATGGCGGCGTAGCATTTGGCTTTTACAGGCACTACTTTATGGGCTTGCCATTGCTGCAAAGTTACACCGTAACGAGGGTGGTTTAACAGCCATTGTTCAAGCGCGGGTGATGAGCGAGTAAAGCAGGTGAGCGCTAAAATAAAAAATATAGTGGTAGGCATGACCGGCAGCACAATGCCAATAATACCCAAGGCTACAAGTATTAAGCCAAGTGCTTTAAACCATAAGTTTTTATAACAAATAAACACTGCTTTTATATTCACTTAGGCTCTTTTTAGTAATGGCTGATACTTTCGATTGTAGGCCAAATAGTTATAAAATCGAAGTGTAAAAACATAAAAAAGGGCAAACTAAGTTTGCCCTTTTAAATTTATAAAATAGGTTTTACTTATCTAGAAGTAGTAACCTACGTTGATGTTAAAGCGACGCTCTGTATCGCCATCACCAATAATTGTTCCGCCAATAAATGGCTGGTTACGTGCTTGAATAAAGTCAAAGTACGTAAATAACGGGCCTGCTGATACGCTCATACCTGTTACGTTCATCCATGTATCTGCACTGTCGTCAGATTTGTCATAAATGATCCCGTAATCGTTGTAAAACTGTACGCCTGTTATAGGGCCTAAATCAACCGATAGGTCGTAAGCTACGTTAAAGTTAGTCATGGTAGCTTCGCTTGATACGGTGTCGTAGTAGTCAAACGCACCTACAACAAAGCGGTTGCTGTTGTCGTCTAGGTCGTAGTCGTACTCACCGTGCTGAAATTGAATATTCCAGTTATTTATTTGGCTGTTTACGTGGAACGCCCATGCGCCGTAGTTACCTGCACGGTCGTTACCATCATGTAAGCCACCGCTTAATAGTGATACACCCACATCGGTTTTAGCGTTTTCGCCATGCTCAATTTGGTACACTGTACGAGCTGCAAATGTGTTGTATTCACCAAGGCGAGAGCCAGGTGCATCGTATGTGCCTTCGGTTGTTGCACGGCTACCAACTATATCAAAAGAGTAACGCTCGTTAACTTCAGAGCTGCCATCAACGCCGCCTACTTCATCATTTTTGAAAAAGCCTAGGTCTAGTTTCCAGTTATCTTTTAGTTTACGGTTTACTGTTACACCCAAGTCAAAGTCGTCTTCTAGGCCAACATAGTAGTTAGTGCTAAAAAAGTAGCTGTGTGAGTTGTATGGGCCATTACCAAAAGGGACAGGTGCAATACCAGCTTGTGCTTCCCAGCCATCAGTAAATTCGTAACCTAAGTATGCATACTTAACAATGGTCATGTAATCGTAAAAGCGAAAATCACCATTAACAGAAATATCGTTTATTTCGCCAGATAAGTTAATGCGAAATACTTCAAAGTCTAAGTCGCCGCTACGATCTTGAGTGTCTTCATCGTATGAATTAGTGCTGTAATTAAAACGCACTGCGCCACCAATTTTAACGCCTTCGTCTTTTTTCTCAGATTCGGCGGCAGCAACAACAACTTCTTTGTTATCAGCTTTTTTACTAATTTTTGCAACTTCTTGCTTGTGTAGCTCATTAATTTTTTGCTGTTTTGTTTTTTCATCAGCTAACTTATTTTCAAGCAGTTGCATTTGTTGCTTTAACTGCTTAAGTTGGCTTTGTAACGTGTCTAGATCATCAGACGCATAAGAAGTACTTGTAACACCACCTAGAACTAGTGCTAGTGTTAATTTTGAGAGTTTAGTCATAATTGCCGCTCAGATTTTGATTAAAAAATAAAAAATTCAAGACGTAAAAAAACGCCTTACGTTTAGGGTAAGTACAAAAACTATGTATTTTTTTTATTATTTATTCTTTAGGAGCTTGAGTAAGCGCACCAACTTCTAGAAGGGGCGATGCATCTAATTTATCTGCATCCATCATTGCGGCTACACGCTGCATTGATGAGAGTAAAAGGCTCTGTTCCCATTCAGCAAGTGCAGAAAACTTTTCAATAAAGTGTTCTTGCAATGGCTGAGGTGCTTTATCAAGTAACTCTTTTCCTTTATCGGTGAGGTATAAGCTCACTCTGCGTTTATCCATTTGACTGCGTACGCGTGTTACTAAGTTTCTGCTTTCTATTCTGTCGAGAATATTGGTGACCGTTGCTGGGCTTAAATTTACATTTTGAGCAATACGGCTCGCCGTTATTCCATCGGTTTTTTGCACTTCTTGCATTATAAGCAATTGTGGGCCAGTTAAACCCGAAGTTTTATTTAGCTGCTTAGAATGTAAGTCAATCGCGCGGATAACTTTACGTAAAGAAATCAATAACTCGTCATATTTTTGCATTTGCTTATCTCGTCGATGGGGCGGTAGTTTGCCGTAATCGCGAAATGTTACACATCAAATAAATTGAATTCAAATAATATATTGTACTTTAGCCCGCTTTTATTGGTTTTTAATAGTTAGAGCAGTAACTAATGTAAAATTATATTGTTTAAATATTGGTAAATTTTCTTAGCACCTTGTGTGCATTAAGTTGCGCACAGTACGTATGTTGTGAATAATTGGCAAGTCTTATTGTATAGACTTTAGTATTATTCATTTACAGCTGTTAGTACAAAGTAATTGTTTGTGAGTTTACTGTATATGTATTAATCGGCAATGAACAAATTCAGCAATCAATATTTAATATCAATAGCGTATACTTTAAGCATGCATTATTGTTTAGATGTAAACATTAAAAATCTTTAGTATCAGTATTATAGGGGAAGGTATGAAATTATCGCCATCAGTTAGCATTGAGCAAAGCGAATCCGGACTTGAGTTTATTAAAGTAGCTAGTGAAAAGTGCGACGCAAAAATATTTTTGCAAGGTGGGCAAATTACCGAGTTTATCCCTAAAAATAACAAGCCACTTATTTGGGTTTCACAAGAGGAAACCTATCAAGAAGGGGCGAGTATTCGAGGCGGTATTCCTATTTGTTGGCCGTGGTTTGGTACACACGCTAATGATGGGTGGCCTGCCCACGGTTTTGCGCGCACAAGCGTATGGCAAGCCGATGAAGTACACGAATCTGATGAGCAAATTACAGTTAGTTTAAAGCTCCCCATGAAACTTGTTAATACAACGTATTGGCCGCATCAGTGCGCATTAAAAGTTGAGTTTGTATTAAGTGATAAATTACAGGTTCGCTTAACGACCACTAACTTAGGTAGTGTGCCATTTAGCTTTACTCAAGCACTGCATACCTATTTTCCTACCTCAGATATTACAAACACCCATGTAGATGGTTTGCAAGGCGCGCAATATATTGAGTTTAGTGAAGGGCCATTTGTACAAAATGATGTTGTAAGCTTTAATCGCGAAACCGATATGGTTTATACACAAGCAAGTACAGTGCAAAGCATTAATACGCCAGAAGGTGTTATTAATGTGAGCCGCGAAAACTCAAGTTCGTGTGTGCTGTGGAATCCATGGATAGAAAAATCAAAACGCTTATCTAATTTTGCTGACGATGAGTATAAAACAATGCTGTGCCTAGAGGCCGCTAATGTACTGACAGATAAAGTAACGCTTGAGCCAAAACAAAGCCACACCTTAATAACTACCATTAGTTGGTAAGCTAGTCATAATTAAAAGCAGAAATAGGGACAAATAGTGTTTAACAATCAACAAATAATGGATTTACCAAAGCATAGTGATATTAGCTTTAAGCCATTGGCTGATAAAGCCCTATTACATACACAACTTAGCTCGCTTCTGTTTTATGTACCGCTAATTGGAGCGCTTATTGCTGTTTGTTATTTTAATGAAGCCTTTGCTAATAACGCACAAACGTATTTGCTAATTGGTATGCCAATTTTGGTGGCCGTATCTATGGCGTACAACATAATAAGTGTGAGGTTGCGAGGTTTTGCAGTGCGAGATCATGACATTGCTTTTAAAAAAGGCGTTATTTGGCAACAAGTGACGGTATTACCTTTAGCGCGTGTACAGCATATGGAAATACACCAAGGGCCAATAGAGCGAAAACTTAGCCTTGCGAGTATTAAATTATTTAGCGCTGGCGGTGTAAGTGCCGATTTACAAATTAGTGGGCTAACCCATGATGATTGTAAAAATATGCGCCAATTTGTACAAAACTACCGCCAAGACGACGCAACTACTCAGGCAGCTTTAGTCGATGAGTAATACAACTATCGAAGATAAAGCCAGCCCTATTTACTGGCAAAAAGTATCGCCCTGGGCACTTTTATATTTTGTTGTGCACTTTAGTGTGCGCTTTGTAAAAGATGGCCTTTTAAACTTACTGCCCATGCTAGTCGTGTTTGTTACTCAAGTAGAAAATAAATTGTTCTGGGCGCAGGTTGCAGGCGGTATTGCACTAATTTTGCTACTTGTTTACTCATTTTTATATTATTTAAATTTTAAGTTTAGTATTAGTAGCGACAACGAAATATTGCTTAACAAAGGTGTATTTAAAAAAGAGCGACTTACGCTTAAATTTGGCCGTGTGCAAAACGTTAATATTGCCGAGCCGTTTTATTTTACCCCCGTAAACTTAGTTAATTGTATTTTTGATGCCGCTGGCAGTGTGTCGCAAGAAGTTGTTTTACCTGGTGTTACTAAAGATTATGCACAGCAAATGCGTAAACAAATATTTGATTTTAAAGCGCAGCAACAGCAAGAAGCACCAAATACTGAACAAAGCGAAACAGACACTATCGAAAACAGCCTAAGCATTAGCAATAAAGAAATAGCCAAATTTGGTTTAATGTCGAATATGGCTATTTTAGCAATCGCTGCTTTTGCCCCTTTTATAAACCTAATTGTTGATTTTTTAGAGAAGCAAATTATTGCGAAAGTAGAAGGCTTTTATCAACAAGAGCTTGGTATGCTGGCCAGCGCTGCTACCTTTGCGATGATCACCTTAATTGGTTTGTTAGTTGTGGTGGCTGTAATGCTATCGGTGACTATGTCGCTTATTCGCTTTTATAATTTTGAGCTTTATTTTAAAGGTCAAAAATTTAAACGTATTGCTGGCTTGTTAGAGCGCCATCAGCTTTCAATGAGCATGGACAAGGTGCAATCTATTGTTATTAAACAAAACCTAATGGGGCGATTACTAAAGCGATTTACCGTTGAGTGTTTACAAGCAAGTAGCGGCGGAATAGCAGCCGGTGTTGCAGCTAAAAAAAATAAACAAACGTTAGTATTACCTGTATTAAATAGCGAACAAGTTGATAGTGTATGCCAATGGATTTACCCGTGGTTTAATAGTAAAAAACTCGCTTTTAAGCGCGCAGAGCGAGCGCTTTTGTATAAAAATTTAGGTTTTTATTCACTGTTACCCAGTGTATTAGTGTTTGGCTTTTGTTTTATTGCTGATATTAATACTTTGATAAGCCTTGGTGTTTTGGTGGGGTTTTCTGGCTTGGTTACTCTGTCGTATCAGCGTTATGGTTATTACATGCATGAGGATAATGGTCGATTTTACATGGTTGTACGCAAAGGTATGATTGGCGTTCATTACCGTGTTTTTGAGCTTTATAAAGCGCAAAGTGCGCGCAGTATAAGTACGTACCTAATGAGAAAGTCAGGCTTAAAAAGCCTGTATATACAACTTGCTTCAGGCTTTGTATTTATGCCCTACATAAAGCAGCAAGATGCTGACTTTATTATTGATTTTACAATTAAGCAGATTGAGTCAGATACTCGCAGCTGGATGTAAATTCCCCTAATAAAACATGTGGAAATACCCATTTTCACATGTTTTATTACATTTTCTTACTGCCCATGAAAGACATTTAATAATACCCTAGATGGTATTAAGGAATTATTTTAGGGACGCTCATGAAAAAAACACTTATCGCTTCAGCTTTATTACTAGCAGCACCGATCTTTGCAGCCGATTGGCAAACTATTCATACCGAACATTTCAACATTCACTACAGTGTTGAGCATGCTGATTTTGCTAAATCAACTGCAGCAGAGCTTGAAATAGTACGCACCAAAGTGCTTGAGCAGCAAAACCGAGCACTTGATAAAACAGTTGATGTAGTGGTGTTTGATCCCCTAAATGCGGCAAATGGCTTTGCGCTACCTACCTCAAATAATCCTGTAATGGCACTTTTTACAACCCCACCACAATCCGACACCGTTATATCAAACAGCGCTGGCTGGCAGCAGTTACTTGTACTGCATGAATATATTCACTTAGTACACTTAGCACAGCCTACACGCAATGACTGGCAGCAAAAAGTACGTGGCATATGGGATTTATACGACTTAACTTACAGTGATACACCGCGCTGGGTAGCCGAAGGTTATGCCACATTGATTGAGTCTAAAATGATGGGCCGTGGGCGTTTATTTGATAACTACTCAGAGTCAATACTGCGAGAATTTGCTCAGCAAGGTGCTTTGCCAACCTATGGGCAATTAAATGGCGAGCAGGGCTTTATGGGCGGCTCAATGGCGTATTTAATGGGTAGTCGCTTTTTAAATTGGTTAGAGCAAAACTATACAGAGCAAACACTCGATAGCGTTTGGACGCGAATGCAAGGCGTAAAAACGCGTGATTTTGATGAGGCATTTAGCGGTGTGTTTGGGCAACGTGTAGCCAAGTTATATCGCCGATTTATAGCTGAATATACCTATAAAGCAATGCAAATAGAGCAAGGGGAGGTGTTACTTAATAGTGAACTTTGGCTTGAGCTTAACTTATATGCAAGTAACCCAGCACTTTCAAAAGATGGTAGTAAGATTGCGATTGTTGAGCGAGATAAAGAGAGTAATACCAAGCTTGTAATTTATAGCACGGATGACAACATAAAGGCGCAAGAGGAGTTTACTAAAGCGCAAAAAGAGCTACTCAAAAACGATGCACAAGACATCCCCGATACAGCGCCAAGTGTGTTTAAGCGCGAACAAAAACAAGTGCTTAATCAAATTAATCGAGCCGGTATTGCAAACCCGCAATGGGTAAATAGCACAACGTTATATTTTAATGCGTACAGCAATGAAGAGTCGGGTATTTATAATAAAGTGTCAGATATATTTAGCTATAACACTGACACTGGAAATATTACACAGCTTACCAAGCTTGCTGGTATACGACGATTTAGCGTAACCAGTAACGGTGAAACCTTGTATGGCGAGCAAATAAGAGGTGGCTACTCTGAATTAGTAAAGGTTGATCTCAATACGCAAACCACCACACCATTATTTACAAAAAGCCTTGAGACAACTTACGATTACCCAATACTCAGTCCTGATGAAACTAAATTAGCTTATTTATCAACGTCATTAAATGAAAACTGGCAATTGTATATACAAGATGTGGGTAGTAATAAGCAGCAATTAATACCTATGCCAAACGGGTATCAATATTTAAGTCAGCCTAGCTTTAGCCATAATGGTGAGTCACTTTACTTTGTTGCAGGCTTAAATAGCGCTACTGATATTTATAACTACAACATAGAGAGTAAAACACTCAGCAAGTTAACTCAGGGGCAGGAAGCCGTTGCTCACCCGATTGAAATGGCTGATGGCTCGTTACTCTATTTTTCGATAACCGCAGATGGGCCAAATGTAAAAACATTGCCAAAAGCTATAAACAGCACTGTAGTTACTGAATTTTCGGCTAATAAAAAAGCACCGCTGCTCATTGTAAACGAACATACGCTTCCAAAAGCTGAAGTATATACGCACCAAACAACGCAGCAAACAAATTACAACGTGCTCGACCAGCACGCTACTTTTGCACTAGGGGCGCAGTATTATTCGGCTTCTACCAGTTTGTTAGATTTAAGTATTAAAAGTAGCGATTTATTAAAACAGCTCGACTTGCAAGCAGGATATAGCACTGATTTACACGATGGAGCACTGCACGGTGGTTATGTGCAGGCAAAATATAATGCGCTTGATGTAAAACTGAAACTTGCACTGTTTGACTATAATTTAAATACATCGCGCCAGTATCAACAAAGGCTAAATGCAGATATGGATGCCCGTGGTGGTTTTGCTGCAATAAGTTACCCTGTTAAATTTGGGCAGCTAAGTTTAACGCCGGAGCTTGCCTACAATTACACTGATTATAAACAACGCCATAAAAATTGGACGCGCTTAGGCGTTGCCCAAAGTTGGCAATATGATCGTCAAGACTTTGTGATAGGCCAAAGCCTTTATGCAAGTTGGTACGATGGCAGTAGTAAAAGTAATAGTTGGCAAGGTTACGATTTAGTCGCCAAAATTTTTGGTAAAGCGTTTGGTATTCCTCTTTATGCAAATTTTTCTCAAAAACAACGTGATGACAGCAGCCTTGCATTAGGTGGCTTTAGCTCAAATCTTATTAATCAGCAGCAAAATAGTGAATATGTACTTTCATCTGAGCTGCCTTTTTATAGCGCAGTTGCAAAGCGCTATCAAGGTTACGGTGGCGGCTTTAGCTTTAAAGAAGGCATGCCGTGGCTTTATTACAAGCAGCATCAACTCGACGGCACCGTATATGCACAAAGTTACGGGATAAAACACCAAGGTGATTTTAGTTTTGGAATGGGGCCTGCTGGTATAAATGACTTAATATTTAATATGGGACTGTCGCGAGTAGAAGGCGACAGTTTTGAGGATGAAATGCGAGCGTGGCTGAGCTTTTATTATTCGCTATAAATATTAATTGGCTAAGTTACTTATCCATCTGCAAGGATAGTAACTTAGCTTGATATACATCGATTTTTTGGTTATCACGTTCTAGTTCGATAGCTTTCTCAAGCAAGGTTTGTGTTTGTTTAATATTACCTTGTTGATAGCGAACTTTTGCGAGTTCCAAGTATAACTCAGCAATGTAAGGCGCTTTAGTAATAGCTTGCTCAAGGTGTGCTTTAGCCTGATGAGCATGGCCAGCTTGTAAGTTGTTTTTAGCGATTACTAGTAATTCATATGGGTCTTTTTCTTTATTAACTAATTGTGACGTGAGCTCTTTAACAAGCTCTTTGTCGCCTAATTTTTTAGCTAAAAGCTGATAGTTGCTGATTAAATTAATGCTTATTTCATTATTACTAAGTGCTGTTTGATAGATATTTTTAGCGCTTTGTAAATCACCTGCCCGACGATGCAAAACGCCCGCTATATTAAATAATTCAGGATCATTGGGAGTGTATTTGTTTGCTTGTAAAATAAGTGAGTAAGCAATATCCAGCTGTTTGTCTGCTAGCGCTGTTGCAGCTAAATTACTGTAAAACTTAGAAACTAAATCGTTATAATCTGCACTGCTTGAATAAAAGCTGCGACGGGTAGGAAAGTAGTCGATTAAGGTGCCCGCTCTGAAAAATTCAACAATATTATCATCTTTTTTCTCTACTTTTGGGGCGTATACTCTTGTTCTAAAGTGGCTTGCTACATAAACAACATTATTTTCTTTTGCGTATACAGGCTGACTTGTTACTTCTTGAAAGCTCGTTTCTAATCCGAGAGCTTGTGCATAGCTTTGTGTTAAAACAGCTAAGCTAATGCAGTTGCCTTGCGAAAGTTTTAAGGCTTGGGCTGAAGTAAGTGTATCGCCGTGGTATTTAAAGTTAGCTAAGTTGCTTTCGAGGTAGTTGTAAATAATGCGGTCATGACGGATTTCAGACTGTTTTTGTTTTTCGGCATAGGCTAAAAATTTTTCTTTTTCAGCATTTGGCAGCTCGAAAATACTATACTCAGAAGGAGTGTCGAGTTTATTAAACAAAGAATGGTTTAATAGTTGTTCAAGCTCTATTTGTTGTTCTACTTGGTGAACCTTGGTTGTGTTACATCCAACTAAATATAAAAAAGTAATACAGACTGCTATTTTATAAAACATCATAAACCCACTCCATTGTTAAATTTTACATTACAATGTGGTGGGTTTTTAATCAAGCACTTGCTGTACTGCGTTTACTTGAGCGATTTTTTTGTGATTGTTTTTTACGTTTACGGCGGGTAAACCACAAGTAAAAACCAGTACCTGCTAGCCACACTGGGCTCAAACCAATTACGCACCACAGTATTTTACTTATTAGCCCTGCAAAGTAGCCAAAATGAAGTTTTCTAAAGCTATCAATTACTTGCCAGCCAACGCCTACTTCGCGAATATCCCAGTTAGTTAAATGTTCGCCTGTATGCTTATCGTAGCTAACCGTATTAGCGTATTCGCTCGCAAGCGGGTTATTTGTATCGACTTCGCCGAATAAGGTGATATTTTCGTCAGGCTCGAGCGGCATAACTAAAAACGTACCATTAAAAGTGGGTATTTGCTTTTTACTGTCATCGAGTATGTGTTGAAACGAAATATCGCTACTGTGCAAGTTTTTGGTTAGTACAAAGTGCTCTTCCTCAGCGTGTTCAATAACTTCGTGATACCACACAGCCCAGTTAAAGTAGCCACCTGTAATAGCTAAAATAATAATGATGGGCGACCCTATCACCCCAGTCATTTTATGAATGTCGCTAAGTACAATTTGCAGTGTTGCACGCCAGCGCACACTAAATAGGCGCTGCCAAAATTTACGATAAATAATAAGTCCTGTAATACCTAATACCAATAAAAACAGAGCAAAAAAGAAGCCTAGTACTGTGCCTGTTTGCCCTGGCAGGTTTTTAAAGTCGTTAAGTAAAAAGGTGTAATGCAGCTCTAAAAACCAATCAGTAAAATAATGGCTGGTACCAACAGGCTCTGACAAAATGTCACCCGTATACTGGTTTAAATGAAACTTATACCATTGCTCTGTCCCGCGTTTAACTAAGTAAACCCGATCAGCAGTATCATCGTTAAATATCTCCCAACTACCTACTACATACTCAGGGTAAGCAAGCTCTGTTTTTGCGATTAATTTGTCGATTGGCATGCGCTCTGGCAGTGCTTTTACAACATAGTGACTGCTTGGCATAAGTAAGCCATCTATTTCACTTTTAAAAACTAATACGCTCCCTGTAATACTAATAACAATCAAGGGAATGAGAGCTATAAGAGCGATCCAACTGTGAATTTTAAAAAGAGTTTTTCTCATAGATAGTTTTATATATTGCAGTTAATGACTTGCGCATGATAACAACTATCATTTTCATTTAATAGCTTGTGAGTAGGTTTTCTATTAAATAGGTAAACCGTGAACTTAATTCTACGGTTTTTGTATACCTAGCTTTCCAGTACCTAAAATAAGAATATCTTATTTAGTTGAGTTAAATTTACGCGGCTCTACAATGCCGCGCTCATAGTAAAAGCCTTTTAAAAACAGATGTTTATTAAATGTTTTTATTTCTGTTTTTAATTAACATTTATATAACGAGCGAGGTTGCTTTGGCGCATTATTTGCCTATATTGTCTTCTTTTATTTTGGTTTTTAGTTTTTTACCATTACTAAACAAAATTCGAAAAAATCGTAGTGTCTCTGGTTTGTCACTATTAATGATGACATTTGGATTAGCACAAAGCCTTTATTTTATAACCTACAATATTTTCTTTGAGCGCTATTATATTGCGTTACCATTTATTGTAACCGGTGCGTTAAGCGGGCTTATTTTATATTTTTTTGCACGTTTCAATGCAGCTAAACGAGAACGTGTACAGCTGGTTACTATGCTAGGTTTTTCGTTGCTGCCTTTTTCACTGCTTTTAAATTCAAGCCTTGATACTGCAACGGTATTAAGCGCTTTAACGTATGTTGGTCTTGTGATGAGTTCGGTACGTGTTATGCCGCAAACTTATAAAACATTGCGTACGGGTAATGTGAGTAATTTAAGCGCGCGCTACTTTAGCTTGCAGTTTATTGCTGGTATTTGCGGCTTAGTTGTTGAGCTTACGACAGTTGCTCCAAGCACGGCGCACTTACTTATGTTTATTATGCTATTGCTTACCAATGCTGTGCAATTTGGTTGTATGCAATATTATAGAATGCGACCTGTAATGGCTTAAAAACAAGCTACTTAAGTTCCTATTTAACCTAATTTATGGCAAATTACTTTATCTAACAAAAGGATAAAGTATGAATTGGAATCAGTTTGGCTATATTTGCCGTGTTAATAGCTCTAAAACACTAAGTACAGAGCAAAAAGATAAGCTAAGTACACAGTCCCATTTAAATATGTATGCCAATAGCGGGTCGCATAGTAAATTAGCGCATAATCTGGTGACGCAAATTGCATCTCAAGATGAAGCAACATCGCAAAAGCAAGCTGCGTATTATCAATGTTTACCGGAATTAGTTAACGAATTTAAGTTTGAGCACAAGGGCTGGCTTAGTTACTTAACCATTGTATTTGTTATTTATGTTTTATCCTCTTTGTTGTATCAGTCTTTTGTTGTGCCTACTTTTGTAGAGATATATAGCAAGCATACTATTTCTTTAAATCATGTATTTGATGATTATTTTGCGTACTGGTATGTGCCAATTATTTTACTCGTTTTATTGCTGAGTGTTATTTTTACCGTTATTTTAAAGCTAAAAAATGTAAGTGCTCTCACAGAGCTAAAGCCTTTTTCGGGTTTATTTAAATTTCTTATTCCTCGTCAATTAATTAATGAGCATAACTCTTTAATTACCACGCTATTATTTCCAAGTAATCATAAAAAGGGTGTTAAAGCCTCTACACCACAAACCCAGCACTTAGCTCAATGCGAGCTGCTAGGTTTAGAAACCCAAGAAGAATTTAAAGCGTTATTAAAGCATCAGCTAAAGCTACTTAATACACATATTAAAAGCTTTATAAGTAAGCTCGTTATTGTTTATGGTTTGGTCATTGTTGTGTCTATTTGCTTATTTGTGAAAGCGGCTTATCAACCACTATTTATGCTAGGAGAAGTACTATGAGGACAAAAGGATTTACGTTAATAGAGTTGATGGTGGTGGTGTCTATTATTGGTATTTTAGCTGCGGTTGCACTACCTCAGTACAGTAAGTATATACAACGAGCAGAACTTGTTGACCCACTTGCAATGGCTGCTGCCATTAGAGAAGACGTTACGGTTTATTATCTTGAAAACAGGCGCTTTCCAGCAAGTAATGAGCAAGCGGGTGTGCCTGCAAGTAAATTTTTGATTGGTAATCGAGTGACGGGCATCACAGTCGATAATGGTGCTATTCATATTAGCTTGGGTAATAAAGCCTCACAGCTTTTGCAAAATACAGTTTTAACATTCAGACCCGCCGTTGTAACAGGAAGCCCTACAAGCCCAATTGCATGGTTATGTGGGTTTGATGAACCGGTAACTGGCATGCAAGCTATTGGTGAAAATAAGACAACAGTACCAAAAGAAATTTTACCTTCAGCATGTATATAAAATAATTTAGGGGATTAAAGTGCAATTAGCTATTCATCAAATTGATGCGTTTACGAATGAGTTATTTAAAGGTAACTATGCGGCAGTGATCCCACTAGAATCGTGGTTAAGTGACGATTTAATGCTAAAGATTGGCGCTGAGAATAACGTTTCTGAAACTGCTTTTACCTGCCTGCAAGACGATGGAAGCTTTGTTATTCGCTGGTTTTCGCCGTTGATGGAAATCAACTTTTGTGGTCACGCCACACTTGCGGCTGCCTATGTTTTATGTGAAGAGCATAATATATCGAAAATTCGCTTTGTTGCTGATGCGGTGGGCGAGCTAATCGTTAATAGAAACGCTGATGGCAGCTTTGCAATGACCTTTCCTAAACAAGCACCGATTGAGGTACAAAATGTACCGCAGCAATTGCTTGATGGCTTGTCTATACAACCGATTAAAGTGCTTAAAAATCGCCAAGCTTACTTTGCTATTTATGAAAATGCCGATCAAATACTTGAATTAAAAACTAACTCCGAGCTTTTAAAAACGCTTTATCCACTAGATGTAGTGGCTACAGCACCTAGTGATGATTACGATTTTATATCTCGTTATTTTTGGCCTGCAAGCGGTGGCGATGAAGATTATGTAACGGGCTCAATTCATACTGGCTTGGCACCTTACTGGGCGCAGCAATTGGATAAAACTACGTTAAGTGCTTATCAGGCTTCAAGCAGAGGCGGGCATTTAATTTGCAAAGTGGATGATACAACCGTCACTTTGACCGGGCATGCTGTAAGGTATTTAAAAGGCACTATTTATATTTAAACTGTGAATTAAGTTATAAAAAAGGCCACGTAAATTGTGGCCTTGGTTTACTCAATTAATAGAGGTTTTATGCTTCTAGCGCTTTTGCAATTAAGCGATCAATATATTTCTTATGCGCTTTAGTTGCTGTATCTGCACCCCAAGCAACACTGGTATCGGCTATTTGAGTTAGCTGATATAACGCAGCTGTTTTAGCTAAGTTATCGTATTTGCTTGCTTTGCCAAGACCTGCAATTGCAATTAACTGGTTAACATACTCAATTTGTAAATTGTGACTAATAGAGTTTGCGTCTTTGTTTTTCACGAAAATGCTGGCGGTTAAATCTTCCATAAACTGAGTTAGGCTATATTCGTTACCGTACAAAGCAGTATCAGAAATACGCAGTAATACCGCTGGGTGTAATAGCTGTGCAAGTACAGACTTTTGCATTCCTAAAATCATTTGGTGTGCTTTAGGGTCTTCATTTTTGCCATAGTGATTAAAGCCACGACGTTGCAGCTGTAAGTAGCTATAAAGAGGTTGCATGTTTTGTAGTACATCTGGTGCAAATACAAACTTGGCTAGTATATCCATTGCTTGTGTTTGACGCTCAAGCGATACCGGTGTAAATGGTTTATCTGCATTTGTATCACCCACTACAGCGCGCTCAACGTATACGCCACCAATCTGGCGAGAAACCACACCTGCTTGAGCTCGGTACTGACCAAATAAGCTATTAGCAGAGGTAACAAGCTGTTGGTAAGACTCACCTTTAACCGTTGCTTTATCTTTTAGCTCAGTAAATAGTTTATTAATTAGTGCCATACGATCTGCGCCATAGGCAGCAGGGTTTGACGACAAATCACCAATCATTACACGTGGATCGATATGGCGACCTGGTGTGCGCATATCGTCTGCATCGTTACCAAAGGCAAGGGCATGTTCACTTGAACGAGCAAGTATTTTTTCAAGTCGAGCTTGCTCAGCAGCTTCATCTGCAAGCGCTACGCTGTAGCCATAGTTAATTGCCCAATCATCGTAAGGACCAGGTTTTGTTTGAAAAATATCACCTTGCTGCATACCAATTGGGGCAATGTTAGCGGGTGCATAATCCATTACAGAGCCGGTTACTATGCCTTGGGTTTTGTTTTTGTCGTGTACTTCTTTTTCATCCCACAAAATAGATGATTTCATATTGTGGTTAAGACCTAAAGTATGGCCAACTTCGTGAAGTACTAATTGTGTTAAACCTTGGCGAAGCATTTCTTTATCTTCAATTTTGTCGCCGCTAGCAAGGCCTTTGGCAAGCATTAGATTTTGTTGAATCTCATGCCCAAGAGAGCAATTTAGCTCGCCGGTATTTGTTGTTTCACCGTGGCTCATTGTTCCTTGTGTGAAAAGTGTGTCGTAAATCCAGCGGTTTTTCATAAATACAAACTCAAGCATAATGTCTGAGCCCAGTATTTCGCCTGTTAATGGGTTAGCAAGTGCTGGCCCGTATCCGCCAAATGGAGGCTTAGGTGACGAAGTCCAACGCAGTACGTTGTAATTGATATCGCCCGCATCCCAGTCTGCATCGTCTGGTTGTACTTTTACCTCTAAGGCATTTTTAAAGCCGGCTTTTTCAAAAGAGGTATTCCACGTTAAAACAGCGTCACGAATAGTATCGCGCCATTCAATGGGTGTGGTGTTTTCTATCCACCAAGTAATTGGTTTTACTGGCTCTGAAAGCGCTGCACTTTGGTCTTTCTTTTGTAAGTCCCAGCGTTTTATAACATCTTGATAAGGTGCCCAATCGGTAGATGTCATTTGATCAAATTGATTTGTAAAATAACCAATGCGCGCATCATCCATACGTGGTGCGTAGTTATTGCTAGGTAGAGCGACAAACGAGTGCTGAACTTTTACCGATACGCTACGCGGGTCGCTTACTGCATTTGAGCCACGTACCGTTGGGCTTGGGTTAGTAAATACGTAATCAACAACTACGTCTAAGTTATTAGGATATGGACGCTGTTTAATAATGCGTGATTTTTTATCGTCTAGTTTACCTACTTTAAAGCGTTTTTTAGCGTTTTTATCTGCTGGATTTGGCGTAGGTGATACTTTGTGAAGTGCTTCGCTTAAAAATAACTTATTTACATTAAATGCTATTTTACCGTCTTCTTCTTTTTCTATTTTAATGCTCGCAAGTACCGCTTCACTAATATTGGCATCACTTGCTTTTGAAATTGCACTACTTTCGTCAAATTTGTAGCGAGGTGTTTTGCTAATAATATCGATACGGTCAAAGTATTTTCTAAATTCAATTAACTTAGTTTCGCGGTACGAACCACGATAATGGCCAGCATCTGTAACGCCATCGACAGTGTGCGCAAAATACACAAACGGCGTATTGAGTTGGGATTCGTTAATCACCATAAGGTGCTTACCGGTTTTTTCGTCTTGATAAAGGCTAAATATACCGGCAAATTCGGTTTGTCCTTTGATCATTTCGCTAAGTGTTTTTGACTCTTTTTCGTCTTTTTTATCGGCTGCAAATGCATGGCTGCCAAACGCTAAGCTAAGCGCAAGGGTGATGGTCGTTAATTTCATTTTGAGGCTTTTAATATTTGTTAATTTAATTGGACTGTACGTAAATTAATTTAGTTTCGCACATCTTCGCGATGAAATTTAAGTGTTTAACGCTAATAAACTGATATTAATGAATAAAAGTTTGTAACAAAATATAACGAATGAGATGGACTGCGTGTGAAGTTATATTCTATAGCCCTAAATAGCAGTGGCCTATATCCATTTGTAACAGTTGCTTACAAATGTCACCTTAATGTTTCATATGGCTCTGGTATTATGGCGTTAATAGAATTTTGGGGATAATAGGATATGCAAACAAATTCACTTAGATGGGTTTTTCCATTTGTAGCGCTCATTGTTGGTGTTGTTGGCTTTATGGGAATCAATGCCATTGCAAAAGATCCAGAAAAAAAAGAAGTAATTGATACTCGTCCAACAGTGCAAGTTGAGCCAGTGATTGCAAACGATCACCAAGTTATTATTAATAGCTACGGTGAAGTAAAGCCTCTTGAAAATACACTGCTCTCGGCGCAGGTGTCGGGCGAGGTGTTAAGTTGGCATCCTAATTTTGTAGCCGGTGGCATAGTTGCTCGCGGTGAAACCTTATTCACTATCGAAAAAGACAACTATGAAGCAGCAGTACTTGTTGCAGAGGCCGAGCTTGCTCGCGCACAAGCGGGTTTAATAGAGGAACAAGCTCAAGCTCAAGTAGCCGAAGACGAAGCCAAGCGCTTTCCAAGTAAAGCGCGCACAGATTTATTTTTACGTAAACCTCAAGTGCTCAGTGCGCAGGCATCTGTAAAGTCGGCGCAAGCAGCATTAAAGCGCGCGCAACGTGATTTGGATAATTGTGATGTTACAGCCCCTTACGACGCATTGGTGATTAGCCGAAATATAGGTGTTGGACAGTTTGTCACTATGGGTTCGCAAGTTGCTGAACTCAATAATATTGAGACCGCTGAAGTGATTATTCCTATAGCAGGGTTCGATAGCGTTTTTTTGCCAGAGCGTATTAAAGGTATTACCGCAACGATTATTCAAAAAGGCCTAAACAGCTTCACCCGTGAAGGTGTAATTGACCGCGACCTAGGGATTGTTGATAACGCTACGCGTATGAGCAGTTTAGTAGTGCGTATAGAAGACCCATACGGTCTTAAGAATATACAACCAGCCATTAAGTTTGGTAGCTACGTACAGGTAAATTTTGCAGGTGCAATGCTTAATAATATTTACCGCTTACCGCAAGAGTTAGTTAATAACAAAACCGTATGGATCGTTAATGAAGAGCAGCAACTTGAGCCGCGCAAAGTCACAGTTATTCGTGAAGAGGGTGAGTACTTTTACATCAGTGATGGTTTGCAAACAGATGATAAGTTGGTGATTACTTTGCCAGAATATCCGCAAAAAGGCATGGCTGTAAAAATTGCGGGCCTTCAAAATACTAAAAATACAGAGGCACTTGAAAATGCTTCCACTGAAAAATTATAAAGGTAGGCTGAGTTATGAGTAACACTGAACTACCAAATACAGCGCCTAACGCTGAAAAACAAACCGGTATTATTGCTTACTTCGCTAATAACTCCGTTGCTGCCAACCTAATGATGATTTTTATTGTGGTGATGGGAATTATTAGCTTTCTAAATATCCAACGCCAAATGTTCCCTAATGTAGAAATTAACTACATTAATATTGAAGCTAACTACCCCGGTGCCTCTCCTCAGGAAATAGAAGAAAGCATACTTATAAAAATTGAAGAGTCGCTAAAAGATGTGACCGAAATTAAAAAAGGTGTGTACAGGGCATTTAGAAATGGCGGTAGAGCAAGTCTTGAAATTAATACTGATGTAGAGCTGACCGATATACTCGATAAAGTTAAATTACGGGTTGATGGTATCGCAACGTTCCCTGCCGGTATGGAACCGGTCACCATAAGTCAAGTTGAGTTTAGGCAAGATGTTATAGGTATGACACTCGTTGCTGACTTACCGCTAACTGAGCTTAAGCCTATAGCAAACCAAATAGAAGATGAGTTACTACAGCTATCTAACGTGTCGTTAGTGGTAAACGATGTTCCTCTTGATGAAATAGCAATTGAAATCGAACCCGATACGCTGCGTCAGTATAACCTAACCCTTAGTGATGTAATGAATGCAGTGCGTCGTTACTCAGCTAACTTTTCGGCGGGGCAGCTAAAAACAGACGCAGGTGTTATTTCTGTTCGCGTCGAAAATCAGTTTTACTCTGGTGAAGAATTTAGGCAAATACCGGTAAAAATAGGGGCTAATGGCGCTAAAGTGTTACTGCAAGATATTGCCGTGATTAAAGATCAGTTCACTGAAGGTGAGCGTTACTTTAAATTCAATGGTGAAAATGCAGTTTATATATCGGTAAAAGCGACTGAAGAGCAAAGTATTATCCCAGTTGCTGATTCAGTAAAAGCATTTATAGAATTAAAAAACAAAGAGCTACCACTGGGGGTTCGTTTAGAGCCACTAATGGATTTTACGTATTACCTAAATGCCCGCTTAGACATGATGGTTACAAACCTCATTCAGGGCGCTATTTTGGTTGCAATTATGCTATCAATCTTTTTACGCTTTAAGTTGGCATTATGGGTAATGATTGGTTTACCAGTGTGCTTTTTGGGCGCAATGATGATGATGCCACTGTTTGGTGTAACCATTAATATTTTATCACTTTTTGCTTTTATTATGGTGCTAGGGATTGTGGTGGACGATGCCATTGTCATAGGCGAAAGTGCCTACACCGAAATAGAGAAAAAAGGCGGCGGTGTTGTTAATGTGGTTAATGGCGCAAAACGCGTAGCAACCCCTGCAACTTTTGGTGTACTAACTACCATTGCAGTATTTGCTCCATTTACGTTATCTACAGGCCCAGAAAGTGCCTTCTTTTATGGTATAGCTGTGGTGGTAATGCTGTGCTTGGTATTTAGTTTGATTGAATCAAAGTTGATATTGCCTGCCCATATTGCTCACACTCATTTTTCACCAATAAAAGAGGGGGGCTGGCGAGATCGGTTTAATACGCGATTTTTTGGTTTTGTAAATGGCCCATATAAACGCTTTGTTATACGTTGTGTTGAATGGCGTTGGTCAGTGCTATTTTCATTTATTGCTCTATTAATCGTAACCTTTGCTTTAATCTCATCAAATCAAGTTCGTACCGGGTTTATGCCAAAGATCCCGCATGACTACCCGCAAATAAATCTAGAAATGAATGACAATGTATCAGACATACAAACAATAAATGCTATTCGTGAAATAGAAGCGATGGTGATTGCGATTGATGAAGATACCGAACGCAAATATGGTCAAAAACTCATAAGAGATATTTTAGTATTTAACCAAGGGCGAACTGAAGCACAAGTGCTTGTTCCCCTTGTTGATGAAAGTATAAGGCCTTATAACGCGTTTGAATTATCACGACGTTGGCGCGAGGCGATGCCCGATATTGCCGGTGTTAAATCATTAACCATTTATGATGATGTAAATGGAGGGAGCAGTGACGGCGAATTTGGTTATTTATTATATGGCTCTGATATTGATACATTAAATAATGCAGGACGTCGTTTTATAGAGTTGCTGCAACAGCAAGAAGGTTTGTTTGATATTAGCTCTACAATAGATCCTGCAAGTAAAGAAGTGCAAATGAGCCTAAAACCGGTCGCTTACGATTTAGATTTAGACTTAGCTTCTATTGCAAATCAAGTTGGGGCAAGCTTTTACGGTGGTGAGGCTCAACGTGTTATTCGCCGAGGCGAGGAAGTACGTGTAATGGTGCGTTACCCTAAACTGACTCGAGAGGCATTTTCGTCACTTAAGCATGCGGTTGTTACTACCCCGCAGGGCCGTGAAGTACTGCTTGGTGATGTAGTTGAACTTACTGAAACACCAGGCATTAGTTATATCCGCCGGGAAGGGGGCTATCGTACTGTGTATGTTTATGGAAACATAGATGAAGAAGTGATTGAGCCAAACGAAGTTGTAGATCAAATTAAAGAAAAGCTACTACCACAACTTAAAGAAGAGTATCCAAGTGTTAAGTCAGAACTAGGTGGCGCCATTGAAGAGCAACAAGATCAGGCTAATCAGCAGAAGATGTTTTTCTTCGGCGGTATGATTTTGGTGTATGTTTTATTAGCCGTACCCCTTAAGAGTTATGCGCAACCACTTATTGTTATGTCGGTGATTCCATTTAGCTTAACGGGAGCAATATGGGGGCATTACTGGTTTGGTTTGGATATAACTTTAATGTCTGGCTTTGGTATTATTGCAGCAGCAGGGGTGGTTATAAACGACTCACTCGTTATGACCGATTATGTGAATCAAGCCCGTAAAACAGGTGTTAGTATTAAAAATGCTGTAATAGATGCCGGTTGTGCTCGATTCAGACCTATATTACTTACTTCAATTACTACATTTGCAGGTGTATTGCCCATTATGTTTGAAACAAGCCTGCAGGCTAAGTTTGTAATACCTATGGCGGTAGCGCTTGGTTTTGCAGTGATGTTTGCAACATTAATAACACTTATATTAGTGCCATGCTTGTACATTATATTAAGTGATATTGGTAAGGTGTTTACACGCATTTTGGGTGGGATTAGGACTGTATTTAAACGTCGCCCGCAGAAGGTTTAGCTCAATAAATAACATACGGGCTTAAATGCCGGGTACAAAAAGCACTGAATGATTAACCATTCAGTGCTTTTTATCATTTGTTGTTACTACATTAAGTATTAAAACAACAATAATTAATCTTTAAATTGCTTATGGCAATCTTTACAGCCTTTAGCCCATGCACCAAAAGCTTTACCAATTACGGCCTTATCGCCTGATTGAGCCGCTACTGCTAACTCATCTGCGTATTGTTGGAATGCAGTTGCTTTTTTCATAAAAGTATCGTTTTCAGACCAAACAGCAGCAAGTGCAGCTGTGTCGCCTTTATCTGTTCCTTCGTAAAACGCTTCCCATGGCATTTTTGAAAGTGCAGCTGCGTTGTTAGCACGCTTTTTAAATTGCTCTGCGTCAAAAGGTACTTTACCTTTTAGCATTGCGCCCATGTCACCAATTTGTACTGAGATCATTGAAAACGCTGCTTGGCGGTATTCAATCGCGTCACTTGGCTCTTTAAATGCAGAATTTGCCGATACGCTAAATGCACACGTTGCCAGCGCTATTGTTGCTAATACTTTTTTTAATTTCATGTTTGCCCCTGTTGAAAATTGTAATTCTTAATTCGGTATCTTGTATCTAACATCGTATTTATTCAAGTGAATACGATAGATTTAACTAAAACTTAATCGTTTATATCAATATCTGCAAATATCATCCCGCGACGCATGCTTCTAGTTGCTAAGAATACCTCACCAAGTAACGACATAAATGCACATATGAGTAATGCCATTGCTGCTACAAAACAACAAGCAATAGTCACGCCTAAGTTTATAGATTGAATGTGCGATAAAAATAACAACATAACCACAGCGCATACAAGCAATGCGCTTAATACACTTAAACTAAAAGCAATATGAATACATCGAGAACGCTTTAAAAGAGCGCGCAGCTCTGTAGCGAGTGATTTATTAAAGTCCTCGTCAGTACTTACTTTTAATCTGCGTTCTAACTGACGTGCCCTATCGGTAATACGTGCCAAACGATTAGATAAAACACCTAAAGTAGCGGCAATACCCGTGATCAAGAATACTGGGGCAACAGCTGTTTGAATTACTTTAGCCATAGTTAAAATATTTATTACTTCGTTATTCATTCCTACCCTTAATCAGTTGAGCTTGAAAATGACTTATATATCTACAGAGTACCTGATGTAGGCTTATTAAGAAAAGAGGAATTACGTTGATTTACTTTACATAGCTTCACAAAGTAAATCACAACACAGGTTATTTTTAGGTATATTTAATTACTTAATAAAAAATAAAAACCAAAAACCAAAAACCAACAAGGACTTTGACTGATGAAACGTACTCCATTCGCACTTGCTGCATTATCGCTAGCTATTTTAAGTGGCTGTAATCAAGCCCCTGAAGAAACCAAAAAAAATAATACACAAGTTAAAACGGTTCAAGTAGCCCAAGCTATTGCCCCAGTTGCTAAAAAAGTGCCTCATGAGATGACTATTCATGGTGACACACGTGTAGATAATTACTATTGGTTACGTGATGACGAACGTAAAGCGCCAGAGGTGATTAACTATTTAGAAGCTGAAAATACATACACAGATGCAATGCTTGCACATACCAAAACGCTGCAAAGTGAATTGTTTGAAGAGCTAAAAGGGCGTATCCAAAAAGACGATGATTCAGTCCCAGTTAAAAGCGGTGATTATTTTTACTCAACGCAAACACGTGGCGATAACGAGTACACTACTTACTTACGCAGCAGCGATTTTGCAGGTACGGGTCAGCAAGTTATTTTAGATGTAAATGAGCTTGCGAAAGGCCATGATTATTATGCAGTAAGTGGCTTAAATGTAAGCCCGAATGGCAATTTAATGGCTTATGGCGAAGATACTGTTAGCCGTCGTATTTATAGTATAAAAATAAAAGATTTAACAACCGGTAAATTACTCGAAGATACACTTGAGGGCACCAACGGCGGTATAGTTTGGGCAAACGATAATAAAACGGTTTATTACATTAAAAAAGATTTACAAACTTTATTAGGTTATCAGGTTTATCGTCATACATTAGGTACACCGCAAGCTGATGATGAGCTAATTTACGAAGAAACTGATACCAGTTACTACATGGGTATGAGTAAAAGCAAAGATGAGTCAGAAATTTATATTTGGCACAGCAGCACAGCTGCATCAGGCGTATCGGTACTAAGTGCTGATGATGCTAAGGCAATGCCTAAACGCTTAATTGAGCGCGAAGCAGGGCTTGAATATGAAATTTCGAAGCTAGGAAATACTTACTACATTGTAACTAACTTAGATGCTGTAAATTTTCAGCTAATGAAAGTTGATATTGATAAAGCAGGAGACAAGGCTAATTGGCAAAGTGTGATCCCTGCGCGCGATGATATTAAACTCGAAGGCATTGATTTATTTAATGACTACTTAGTTTACCAAGAGCGTGAAATGGGCCAATCAAAGTTGATTGCGCGTGATTTAAAAACAGGTAAAGAGTTACCACTGAGCTTTAACGATAGCGCTTATACAATTGGTACTTATGGTAATAACGATATAGATAGCAGCACGTTACGAGTTTACTACACAAGCATGACTACACCTGGTTCATCGTACGATGTAGATTTAGCGACTGGCGATAAAAAACTACTTAAACAGCAAGCTGTATTAGGTGATTTTGATGCTGATAATTACGCCTCAGAGCGTATTTTTGTAACAGCACGTGATGGCATAAAAGTACCGGTAAGCTTAGTTTACCGTAAAGATGCGTTTAAAAAAGATGGTACTAACCCGCTACTGCAATATGGTTACGGCTCTTATGGCGCAACCATGGATCCTACTTTTTCAAGCACGCGCTTGAGTTTACTTGACCGTGGCTTTGTATTTGCAATTGCCCATGTACGTGGCTCGCAAATGCTAGGTCGTCCTTGGTACGAAGACGGCAAGCTACTCACTAAAAAGAATACGTTTAATGACTTTGTTGATGTAACTAAAACATTGGTTTCTCGAAAGTATGGCGCAAAAGATGAAATATTTGCGTTAGGTGGCAGTGCTGGTGGCTTATTAATGGGCGCAGTAGCAAACCAAGCGCCTGAACTTTATAAAGGCATGGTTGCAGCGGTACCGTTTGTAGATGTAGTAACCACGATGCTTGATGCGAGTATTCCGCTTACAACAAATGAATACGGCGAGTGGGGTAATCCGAACGAAAAAGCGTACTACGATTACATGCTGTCTTATTCGCCATACGACCAAGTATCTAAGCAAGCATATCCTAATATGCTAGTGACGACTGGCTTGCACGATTCACAAGTTCAATACTTTGAGCCTGCAAAATGGGTTGCTAAGCTGCGTGACTATAAAACTGATGACAATAAGTTATTGTTTAAAATAGATATGGAAGCAGGGCACGGTGGTGCATCGGGTCGCTTTAAACGCTTAGAAGATACCGCGCTAAACTATGCATTTATGCTTGATTTAGCGGGTATTAAAAAGTAGTGAATATTTATATTTAAATAGATTTAACTCAATAAGGTGCTTTTTAAAAAAGCACCTTTTTTTGTGGCAAATTAAAGCTAAACATAGTGCCTTTACCAATTTCACTTTGTACGTAAATTTCGCTATCCATTAGTTTTAATAACCCTTTGCAAATAGCCAATCCTAAACCACCTTGCTGGCGCCCTTCTTTATTAGAATTACTTGCTTGGTAGTGAGGGTCAAAAATAGCATTCAGCTCATCTTCTTTTATGCCTACGCCCGTGTCTGATACATGCACAAATAGTTGATTATCGTAACTGCGTTTTACATGTACTGCAATGCTGCCGCCGCTAGGGGTATGCCTAATTGCATTATCAATTAAGTTACTTAACACGCGCTCTAATTTAGCTATATCGGCAACCACAGGAAAATCACAAATCGCAGGTTCTACCGACAAACTAATGCCTTTTTTGTCAACGGCTAAACTAAATTTTGCCATGCAATCGTAAATGAGTTCACCTAAATTAAAGGTTTCTTTATTTATACTTATTTCGCCATTTTCTAAGTGAGCAAGCTCAAATATTTGCTCTATGAGTAGCTTTAATTGCCCACAATTATTAAGCGATACCTGCAAGTATTCTTGCTGCTCTTTTTTACTTAGTTGTTCACCCGACTGATTTAATACTTCTAAAAACCCCTGCAGTGAAGCAAGTGGTGTACGTAGGTCGTGCGATAAGTGAGTTAGCAACTCTTTGCGTTGTTTATCGCCTTGTTCAAGCGCTTTAAACTGCTCATTAATACGCGTTAGCATGGCTTGAATACTTCGCCCTAAACTATGTACTTCGTTACTTTTTTGCGTTGAATAGTTACTTAGCTTGGTGTCGGTAAGGCTGTAGTTAGCGGCTTCAATATTACTAACATCGCGTGCTAAGCGCTGAATTGGGTTTGTAAAAAAACGTAGTAAAATTAGCATCGCAATAAATAAAAATGCGAGTGCAGAGCCAAGCCATAAAGCAGCTAGCCATAACTTATCATTATTTTTTACAGTGCTTAGTGAGGTATCGTAAGCCTCACCACCAATAATTACATATAAATAGCCTTGTAGCTTATCTTGATTAAATACTGGCGCGGCTGAAAATATTTTTTGTTTCTCTTTATTACGAGGATTATCACCATAGATAGGTGCAGCGCTTGGGTCGTTAATCAGCCTTTTTAAAGGCGTTAAACTAATATGCGTGCGTTTAACTTTACCCGGCTTTGCTGAGTAAGTAAGAATTTTTCCGGTTTCGTCTACAAAATAAAATTCAAACGCAGGGCCTAATAACATCAAGGTATGAAAGAGGTTTTCAAGCGCTTTATAGTCGTAAACACCTTCTTTTATTAATGGGTTATCTTGTACTAAATGCTCGGCAAGCGCCAAATGTAAATTTTGCTCAGCATGATGTTTTGAGGTGAGTTCTAATTGCTTGCTCCAGCCGTAAACTAGGGCGCAAATAAAACAAAAAATGACAACTAGCGATATAGCTAATTTTTGATACAAAGATAATTTCATAATAGGTGTCTTAATTGAGTTGGCTAGGGTTTAGTTTGTAACCAACCCCCCAAACTGTTTCGATGATAGGCGCTTGTTGGTGTTCTTCTAGCTTGGCACGTAAGCGGTTTATATGTGAATTAACCGTGTGCTCGTAACCACTGTGTTGGTAACCCCATACTTTATCGAGTAACTGCTGACGGCTAAAAACATGATTAGGATGGCGTGCAAAGTAAACGAGTAAATCAAATTCGGTGGCGGTAAGGTTAAGGGCTTGCTTGCCTAAATACACTTGGTGCGAACTAAATTCTATATTGAGTGAGCCTACATTTAGTGTTTGTTCGCTATCAACGGGGGAGTTGTCGTTGTTTTGGCCTGCGAGTAGTTGTGATCTGTGGCGTAATTGGGTTTTGACTCTGGCTTGTAATTCGCGTGCAAAAAAGGGTTTACAAATATAATCATCGGCGCCCATTTCAAGGCCAATAACTCTGTCCATATCGCTACTCAGCGCGGTGAGTAAAATAACGGAGGTAGTAGGGTAATGCTCTTTTATTTTTCGGCATAAGCTCAAACCATCCATTTGGGGTAAGTTTATATCGAGTAAAATAAGTCCGTAGGGATGCTTAGCTATTTTTTTTAAGGCTAGTTCTGCGCTTACAACATGATCAACATGTAAGTTAAGCGACGTTAGCTGCGTGGTAATTAACTTACCTATTTCTCTGTCATCTTCTACTACTAATATTTTTTCGTGACGCATGTATAACCTCGTAAAAAGGGGGGCATCCGTGCTCCCTTACTTCCCCATTACAAGCTGGAACGTTACTGCGTGCGCGTAATTACTATTTTCGATACTGGGTTATCAAACTTATGTTCAACACCAAGTGCTGATGTAGATAATCCATCTTGATTTGAAACAATGCCTGGATGCATCGTTATTATATCGGCTGTATCGTCACGTATTTCGTTAAACCCTTCACCGCTAGCGGCAGGACCTGGCACAGTTTCAGCTGTTTCTGTATTTGCTTCCGTACCCGCATCATAAGCAGTCGTTGTGCGTGATAACGAACCGCCAACTTCTAATGTTGATACATCTAAAGAACTAAGACCGGTAAAAGCATCATTTGTATTCCCAAGCATGGCAGCAAATGACAAATTAAGCGTTTCTTGCTCTTCAACAGTAATGATTACTGTGGTGGTTTCACCAGGGCCAATAGCACCTTCAGCTGAAACTGCAGCAAGTGCACTTTCGTAGCTGAGGTATTCTTCATTTGCACCGCTTTCTGCAAGCATTTCTAAGCCAACAGAAGCTGTTGTACCGAAGGTCCAAGGTGCTTCATCTTCAAAAGCAATGACAGAGAGTGGTGACAAAGGCTGTCCTGCAGTTAAGTTACTAAAAGTAATAGTAAACTCACTGATCACAGGTTCTACAACAATTGGCTCAACAACGACCGGCTCTTCAACAACTGGGTCGTTATCATTATCGCTACACGCTGCAAGTGTGGTTGCAAGTGCAAGCACTAGTAGACTTTTTTTAAGGTTGTTAGCAGATGACATAATCATGCTCCTACTTAACTGTAATGGTTAATTGTGCTACTGGGTTTAACCATCTGTGTACTGTATTACTTAAATCGCTATTACCCGCTTCTAAATCGTCATCACCTAAGCTACCCGGGTGAATATGAATGTTAGTATTTGTATCACCACTTAATACACCTGTACCGCCAGTGCCAGTGTCGCCACCTGGAGCAGCAGGAATACCCGGAGTACCTGGTGCGCCAGAGCCTTCAACTACAAGCTCATTGTTTTGTTCTGTGCCTGCATCGTAAGCATTTAAATTAATTGTGTAAGTACCCGCTTCTGTTGGGATTTTCCAGCTGTTTAAGCCTACAAAGCCATCATTAGTTGGTAGCATCATTGCAGTTAAAGATAGGTACTCATTACCGTCAGTCGTGCTCAGTGTTGCCGTTGTAGATGCGGCTGGTGCAAGTAAACCTTCAGCTGGGTTTGCAGCCATATCACTACCCGCAGCAGTTGCTTGTGCAACTAACTCTTCAATATTGCCGCCTTCAGCCATTGTTTGTAGTGCTGTAGATGCTTGCGTTGCTACTTCAAACAGTGTGTCTTCGCTGTTGTGTGCTGTAATTAACAGTGGAGTAAAGTGAATACCTTTGGTTAGGTTAGTTACTTTTAGGTCTAATTCTGCGGCCATAGTCGATTGGCTAGCTGCCGCTAAAAGAATTGCGATTGTTAATGTAGAAGTTTTCATTATTATTTCCTGTAAGTGATGATTCGAGTTGAGTATTGAATAATCGTCTCCAGAAACTCTCACAAACTTATCACTTTTTTATCACAAGATTTCACGCTGTGATTTTTAAACATAAATACGTTGGTTGATTTGTAGACATTTGTTTAGTTAAGAGGCAACATACATAAAACAAAAAGGAGAGTGTTATGGAAGAAAATCAGCAGGTTGAACCAGTTAATAAAGATGACCGTACGTGGGCTATGTTATGCCATTTAAGTGCGCTTGCTGGGTTTGTTGTGCCGTTTGGCTCAATAATTGGGCCATTAATTGTGTGGTTAATTAAAAGAGATGAAATGCCAATTGTTGACGTGCACGGTAAAAAGGCGCTTAACTTTCAAATAACGATGGCAATTGCATATGTAGTTTGTTTTGTACTGATGTTTGTAGCAGTCGGCTTAATATTACTACCTATAGTGGCAATTTTTGGGTTTGTAATGGTTGTAATGGCAAGTATTAAAGCTAATGAAGGTAAAGAGTTTAATTACCCGTTTAGTTTAAATTTGATAAAATAAACACACAGTTTATTTTTATACCAATTGCATTAAATTAGTGACCTATTATAGCGATAAGAAAATAGATCAATAACAAGGCTAAAATTATGATACATAGTTGTTCTATATAAATAATTTTTAACGTAGTTAGTGAGTTATTTAATACGCTAGAATGATCATGTTTTTAATAAAATTGGTATTATAAACCCAGCTATAGGCTGGGTTTTTACGTTTAGCCATAAGGGCATTATGCTTTATCTCACGTTATTTATTAGCGCATTTATATCTGCGACATTACTGCCTAGCTCTTCTGAGGTGATAATGGTGGGAATGATTACTCAAGATAAAGTTAATTTATGGCTTATGTGGTGCGTAGCAACACTTGGAAATGTGTTAGGGAGCTGTGTTAATTACTGGTTAGGCACGCAGGTACTGCGTTTTAAAGATAAAAAATGGTTTCCTGTATCGCAAAAAGGGCTTGATAGCGCACAAAAGCAATTTAATAAATATGGAGTGTATAGTTTGTTATTTGCTTGGTTACCGGTTGTGGGGGACCCATTAACGGTGATTGGAGGCATATTTAAAGTACGACTTAGTACCTTTTTATTGTTAGTAACACTAGGCAAAGGCGCTCGCTATTTAGCGGTTATCGCCCTTGCCGTAGGATTCGAAAAGCTTTTTTAAATAAGTTTTTAAGTGCTTATTTAGACCAATCAAGCGTTAACGACACTGAGTCGGCAAAACGCAGTGCATGTGGTTTATCAACACGTGCTTTAGCGTAATGAACGCTTGGGTGCGCGTGACAAACGGCAAGAATTTCAGCCACTAATTTTTCGAGCAATAAAAAGTGCCCTTGCTCTACTAAGCTAATAACTTCTTTGGTGATCACTTTATAATTAAGTGCTTGGTCAACTTCATCCGTTTTACACGCATCATCAGCAGGGTAGTGAATCTCTAGATTGATCACTACATCTTGCTTTTTTTCACGCTCATCGGGGTTAAAGCCAATAAACGTACGCAGGCGTAAATTAGTAACGTTAATGATTGCATTAGCCATAGGGTTAACCTTTTATAAGCTGCAAAAATTCGTTACGTGTTTTAGGATCGCTTCTAAAGTTACCTAACATTACTGATGTACGCATGCTTGAATTTTGCTTTTCTACACCACGCATCATCATACACATGTGTTTTGCCTCAACAATAACGCCTACGCCCTTAGCGCCAGTAACTTCTTCAACTGCTTTAGCGATTTGATGCGTTAACTGTTCTTGAATTTGAAAACGGCGTGAAAACATATCAACAATACGGGCAAATTTAGACAAGCCTAATACTTTACCGTTTGGTATATAAGCAATATGGCAACGGCCAATAAAAGGCAGTAAATGATGCTCACACATAGAGTAGAGCTCTATGTCTTGTACTAATACCATGTCGTCAGCGTCAGATGTAAATACTGCTTTATTAGTTATTTCATCAAGCGTTTGACGATACCCTTGCGTTAAATATTCCATTGCTTTTGCAGCACGTTTTGGCGTATCAAGTAAGCCTTCGCGGTTAGCATCTTCGCCTACAGCGGTGATGATTTTTTCATAACTTTCTTTTAATTCATTGTGCATAAATATCTCAGTTTATTTATATTTACTTTAAATGACGACCGCCATCAATAGGCAAAGAGCGCCCTGTGATGTAGTGGCTTTGTAATAGTAAATCAATGCTATTGATAATTTCTTGGCATCCGGGTTCAATGCCCATTAATGATTTTTTAAGGGTCTTAGCTCGATATTGTTCATCGTCATGTTCATTAAAAATAATGAGCGATGGAGCAACCGAGTTCACTTTTATATTTGGCGCATATTTAGCGCTAAACGATTTGGTTAGGTTGTCGAGTGCTGCTTTACTTGCTGCATAAGCTAAGTGTTTAGGGCTGCCTGTTTCAACTACATAATCAGTAAGATGTATTATATCGGCAGGTACTTTTTCATTTTGCTGATAGTTTAAAAGCAGCTCTGCGCACATTAAATTAATTAAATACGGTGTTTTGGCATGTACTCGCATCATATTATCAAACAGTGCTGCAAAGTCAGGGTTGTTAGCTTCGCAGTCCCAGCTTGATGCGTTATGAACAATAGCGCGCAGCGATGTTGTATGCTCTTTAAGCGTATTTATAAATGTACTAATACCTTCATCGGTACTAAAATCGGCATAAATACATACAGCGCCTTGTTGCTCTAATTTATCAACAGCGGCGTGACGAGTACGATACGTGATAATAATACTCTGCCCTTGGGCTATATAATGCTGAGCGAGTGCTAAACCAATACGTTGGCCTGCGCCGGTAATTAAAATGGGCGATGTCATATAAGGCAGTGTTCTCTTTGGCGGGTAGTTATACCAATATAATTAAAAATATCATCGTTCTATCGCTATTTCATAGGGCTATAATAGCTCACTAATTTAATGCAATTGGTATTATAAAATTCAAAGCGTTAATTTATTAAAATATACGCAGCTTCTTAATCTGTCGATCAAAAAAGCAATTAATCCTCAAAGGCATTAATTGCTTTATTTTAGCTACTAAACCTTAATCGTAAATTGTCGGAATTGGTTGACGCTTATGTTGTGTACGCGTGTAAATGCTTACAAGCTTTTGTTCAACATCATTAGACACAGGTTTACCTTCTAAAAAGTCATCAATTTGCTCATAGCTCAAACCAAGTGCTTCTTCGTCTGTTAAACCTGGGCGGTCACTTTCTAAATCAGCTGTAGGTGCTTTATCTACCAATAAAGCTGGCGCACCTAGTGCAGTAGCAAGTGCACGAACTTGGCGTTTTGATAAACCAAACAGAGGGGCTAAATCGCACGCGCCGTCACCAAATTTAGTATAAAAACCAGTAATGTTTTCAGCACTATGATCGGTACCCACTACTAAGCCTTGGCAAAAACCTGCAATTTCGTACTGAGCAACCATACGTTGACGCGCTTTAACATTACCTTTAATAAAATCTATTTGAGCTTGCTCAGGCAGTGCTTCACCACAGCCAACTACGGCAGCTATCGCTTGCTCATGCAATGCATCAGCCGCAGGTTGTACGTTTACGGTCATACGTTTACTTGGCTGAATAAAATCAACCGCCATTTGTGCTTCATCTTCGTCAGCTTGTACACCATAAGGTAGGCGCACTGCAATAAACTGATACTTGTCAGTATCGTGTTCTTTATTTAGCTCGTTTACAGCAAGTTGACATAAGCGGCCGCAGGTTGATGAGTCAACACCACCGCTAATACCCAGTACTAACGAGCGTGAATGAGCTGCTACCAAACGTGTTTTAATAAAATTAACTCGGCGAGTTATCTCAGCATTTACATCAATCGTTGGCTGAACCTTCATTTCAGCCATAATTTCGGCGCGCATTGCCAGCTCCTTATAAAATTTAATATGTGATACGCAATAAACTTATTATGTGATTTAGTTTTAGTTAATTAAAGTTTTAAATGAGCTTTTATTTGGCGAAGCTCTGCTTTTAATTTTTCTACTTCTTCAAGTAAATCGCTTAATTCTTTGTCTTTAATTACTTCGCTTGGTAGAGCAACAAAGGCATCGGCGGAATTATTTTGTTGTTCGCCAAATAAATGAATATATCGGCTGTCACGTTTTCCAGCTTCACGCTCTAGCTTTGTGACGTACTCGCTTTCAATCAGTTTATTGAGCGCTGCCTCTACTTCATTTACGTTATTAAAATCAGCAAGCCTAGCACTGCGGGTTCTTAATTCACCAGGGGTTTGAGCACCACGCAAAAGTAATAAACAAACAATGGCACGCTGCTGAGCAGAAAATTGCAGATTACTAAATTCAGTGTTGCAAAAGCGGTGATCGTATTTATTTACGCGACCCGAAAGACCTTCATCTATTGTAACCAAACGCATTTCTATTAGTTCATCAAGTGCGTTTTGCACGTCTTCATTTGTAAGACTTAACACAGGATCGCGATTAGACTTTTGGTTACATGCGTTCACGAGAGCGTTTAACGATAGCGGATAATGCTCTGGCGTCGTGCTTTGTTTTTCTAATAGGCAACCAAGAATACGTTGTTGATTTGTTGATAACTGCATAAATAATCTCAAATTAGTAAGCGTATTTTATTAGCTTACACCTTTATTGAATGCCAAGCCATTGTTGAAGCTTTGGTTGTAATGCTGCTAAATCGAGAGGCTTACTTAAATAGTCGTTCATGCCTGCGGCTAGACATTTTTCTTTATCGCCCTGCATGGCATTGGCTGTTAGCGCAATAATAGTAATATTTTCATTATCTTTACCTGCATCACCTTCTCTAATGGCTTTAGTGGCTTGGTAGCCATCCATTTCGGGCATTTGGCAATCCATTAAAACTAGCTTATATGGTTTACCTTGTTTTGCATTGAGCTTTACAATTGCCTCAAGTCCATTTTCGGCAATATCAAAAGTAACACCCGCCTGCTTTAATAGCGCAGAGGCAACCACTTGGTTTATTTTATTGTCTTCAACAAGCAATAGTTGTGGTTCTGATGAATCGAGTACTGGCGATTTAGTTAGCTTGTTTTGAAGCTGTGCTTGTTGCTGCTGTTGTTCAATGTATTTATCGTTTGTGAGTGAGTCAAACAAATCAGACGGTGTGAGAGGTTTGAAAATCATACAGTCGACTTCCATACCTACTTTAGACTCCTCAGACGAATAACTCATTGGCGCCATAATAACTAACTTGCAACTATGCATATTTATAAAGTTTTTGAGCGCG
Source organism: Pseudoalteromonas sp. SR41-1 (assembly GCF_014164015.1). Lineage (NCBI taxonomy): Bacteria > Pseudomonadati > Pseudomonadota > Gammaproteobacteria > Alteromonadales > Pseudoalteromonadaceae > Pseudoalteromonas > Pseudoalteromonas sp. SR41-1. Next base: position 52,121 of record NZ_JACJEK010000015.1, on the reverse strand, counting down.
GTGATATGCGTTTGTGGGGCTTTTTCAAAAAAGTAGTAATCAACTAAAATAGCACCAGGGTGGGTGGTTACATTACTTAAGTAATCATCAACCTCAAGATAGTTATGTATACAATTAACTTTTGCACCCCAAACAGTGAGCTGCTTATTAGCGGTGTTAGCATTTAACGAGCACTCATCAATAATTAAAATATGTTTGTTTTTAATTAAATGACTCGGTAAATCTTGTTCTTTACTTAAGCGCGGTTGTATTTGTACTGTGAAAGAAAATGTACTTCCTTCACCTTGCATACTGTTTACACTCACTTCACCGTTCATCAGTTCGCACAATTGTTTTACTATGGCAAGACCAAGCCCTGTGCCCCCAAATTGGCGTGTTGTTGAAGCATCGGCTTGTGTGAATGAGTCAAATAACGACGCTTGTTTTTTAGGGTCAATACCAATACCAGTATCAATAATCGAACATTGAAGGAACGAGCCATCCGTTGTTTCATCTATTCTGGCAGTAATGACTACTTCGCCATCAATAGTAAATTTAACCGCGTTGCCAATTAAGTTATTTAAAATTTGGCGCAAGCGGTTAGGGTCACTAATTATCTCGCTAACAGTTATTTGAGTAGCATCTAGAATAAGTTTTGTATTGTTTTGTTCTACCTTTAAAGCAAAGGACTCCACCACTTCGCCTAATAACCGAGGTAAATTAAATTGCACGTTTTCAATATCGAGCTTACCGGCTTCAATTTTAGAAAAGTCTAATATGTCATTAATTATATTAAGCAAAGATTGAGCTGATGATTGAGCAAGTTCAATATGATGTTTTTGCTGTAGGTCCAATTGAGTTTGCTTAATTATGTTAAGCATCCCTAAAACACCGTTCATTGGGGTGCGAATTTCGTGGCTCATACTCGCTAAAAATTCACTTTTAGCTTCAACAGCTTGTTCGGCGGTTTCTTTGGCAGAAACTAGTTTTTGTTCGGTTTCAATTCGCTGTTGGCTTGAGTGCAAGCTGCCTATTAACGCTGCAACGGCAATTAAAAAGCTTTCTTCGTTTTTAGACCAGTAGCGTTTTGATTGGCATTGCTCTGCGCAGACGACTCCTATAGCGCCACTTCCTGCAGGGATTATTACGCACAGCATTGATTTAATCTCGAGAGTCATTAAATACTGTTCTTTAATTGGCTCGAGTATTGGGTGTTCTTGGGCGTCAGGCACATTAAATACAGGCTGGTGATCTATTGCATTAAAAAAGCCGGGAAGATTTTTTCTTAGCCAAATAGAGTCAATTTTATCACTAGACGAATGTTTGCTATGTATGGCAAAAGGGCTTAGTTGGGATTTGTCTTCATTAAAAAACCAAATACTGGCACGTTTAATATCAAATGCTTGGCAGATTGCTTCAGTGATAATATCTTTCGATTGGCTCAGCTGCCCAGTTAATATTAATTTATTAACGGTAAGGGAAGCTAAAATTTCGTTGTGTAATGCTGTTTTATTATTTTCTAATTCAATTTTTTTACGGGTATCAATATTCTGTAATGAGCCAAAAATACGTGTGCATCGTCCATTTTTTCGTTCTGCTTCACCATGTACGAGTACCCAAACAGATTCACCTTCTTCATCCATTACTTCTAATTCAACTTCGTAGCTTTCACCATATTTTATGGCTCGTTCAATTAAAGGTTTAATTGTTTCTCTGCTAGTGCCTTTTTTAAAGTAATTTAAATCTTTAGGCCATTCTGGTTGGCTATTTAATGGGTATTTAAATAGTTTTTTGGTCATATCAGACCAATACACTTGTTTCGTTTCTAAGTTAAATGACCATGCGCCTATTTGGGCTAGATCACTCATTGCCTCAAGCATTTTTTCGTTTTGTTGCTGGCGATTAAGCATTTTCAAAAAGAATAAAAAGGCCCAAATTAATAACCCGCAAATAATTATAATTGATAGCCTAAGTGGCCATACAGCTGAATTTGGTGGGCTCCAACCTATTTTAGGTGCTACGTAAAGTTGCCAATTGCCACCTTGAAAGCTTAACGTAAACTCAAGGGGGTCTTGCTCTATTATGTTTTGATTACCGTAAAAAAACTCCCCTTTGCTGCCAAGTCCATGCCTGCCTTGTAAAGCGACGTTGTATTCTTTTTCTAGCTCATAAATACCTGAATTTTCATAGACTTTGTCAATGTTGAGAACAACTGAAAGTAATCCCCAAAAGCGATTATCTGGCGGTATGTAAACAGGAACTCGGGCTATAAGTGCTATGTCACCTTGGATTAATTTTAATGGGCCAGCCATTACAATGGTATTTGTATCACGAGCTCTAATAGCATCAGCGCGTTGGTTTTTTTCTTCTAAAAAGTTTAAACCGAGTGCTTTTTCATTACCTTTTAAGGGGTAAGTCATACGAATTACCATATCGGGTGCGCCACCAATATTGCGAAGCTCATTTGAGGTTTTAAATAGTGGTTGGGCAATTTGTTCAAACTGTGTTTGCTGTAAATCAGGCTGCGCTGCTACGGCAACACCTAAGCCTCGAACTAGTTGGATATTAGAAACTAAAATAGATTCTAATTGAGCTCGATATGTACTTACTTCAGAAAGAATTTGTAGGCGATGGGCATCTTTAACACGATTGTAGTTAATACGATCAAGTACGATACCAACTAGTACAGTTAGCGTAAGCGATAACCAAAAGGTCAACTTAAAGTTATGAACGTTCGTTTTTTTATTGTTAGTAGATGGTGGCATTTGCTACATCGTGGCGTTAATTTAGGCAAATTAACTATAGCTAATTTATTACACAAATGAAAACGGCGCATTAACAAATGCGCCGTTTATTTTTTATAATTAGTAGTTTAGCGAGTTACGAGTCGCTAACTTCACGCGCCCAGTGATTTTGCTTTGCTACATGTAGCTTGCGGTAACCATCAAGTAGCGCCGCATGCTTTTTAAAGCCTTCAAGCGATAAACCAGGGAAAGTTAAACCGTTAAACTGCTTTTTACCTTCGGCAATTTCTATAGCCAGCGCTACATTATTAGCACCAAACATTAAGCCTAGTGCATCTTGGTAATCTGCGTATTCGCGCTCGTCATCGTATTTAATTTCAAGAACTGCTTTTAAACAGCGGAAGTGGCGCATTGCCTCTTCGTTTACTTGGCCTGTATGAAGTATCCAGTCAACCCAATCAATGGCTTCTTCGCTGCCTGCAGCTAAACATAGGTGTGCTTTAAGCTCACCTATACGCAGTGTGTGCCATGGTGTGTCGGCATCGGTTGCAAGGCCAATAAATTCTGCGGCGCGGATAATATCGCTGTGGCCTGCTTCTTCTAGGCTGTCGTAAATTTCCATCCATTGCTCTGCATCGTACTGATCAAGCGATAGGAATGTTTCGCGAAATTTTGCGCCTTCGTTGTTGTTACGCCAAATAAGCTCATCAACAGGGTAAATGTCAGACATGCCAGGTACTAAAATACGACACGCGTATACGTTTAGGTGCGTGTAATCCATGATGTAGATATCATGATCCATGCTATGAATTAGGTCAGTACAGAAGTTATATTCTTCTTCAGTTGTTCCGCTAAAGTCCCAGTGTACAAATTCAAAATCAGGTTTTGCACGGAAAAAATCATGCGAAATCAAACCGCTTGAATCAATAAAGTGCAGTTCAATGTTCTCTGGTGTTGCTACTTCGTCGTTATCAAAGGTAGCAGGTTGGAATACATCTAGCTGATCAAGACGACGACCTTGTAGTAACTCAGTCACGGTACGTTCAAGCGCAACTTCAAATGATGGGTGAGCACCAAAAGAAGCAAATACAGAACCATCTGTTGGGTTAATAAGCGTTACGCTCATTACAGGGTATTTACCCCCAAGTGACGCATCGGCAATACGTAAATGAAAGCCATGGCTGCGAAGCTCTTCACACGCTTCGTGAATTTTAGGGTATTGCTTAACAACGTCTTCAGGCACGATTGGTAAACAAATACCTTCGGCGATGATACGGTTTTTAATAGCACGTTCAAATACTTCTGATAAACCTTGTACGCGAGCTTCAAACTTGGTGTTACCTGCGCTCATACCGTTAGATACAAAAATATTACCGATAACGTTTACCGGAATGTATACGTCTTGGTTATCGCGTTGGCGTGTGTATGGCAGGGTACAAATACCACGGTCGATATTGCCTGAGTTAAAATCAAAAAGGTGTGATGCGTTTAGTTCGCGCTCTGGGTCAAAGTAATCCCATAAGCTTTCATCCATAATGCCCTCTGGCACTTCATCGCCTTCAACTTTAAACCATTTTTCGCTTGGGTAATGAGTAAACTCGCCATTAGCAAATTCTTCACCTAGATAAAAGTCTGCAAAAAAGTAGTTACAGCTTAAACGTTCAAAGTATTCACCGAGTGCTGAAGCAATAGATGCTTTGTCGGTTGCGCCTTTACCATTGGTAAACATAACACCGCAGTCGCTGTCTTTTATATGAACCGAATAACAGTTAGCTACAGGGTTAAGCCAAAGCGCTTCTTCAACATTAATGTTTAGGGCTTTAAGCTTGTTTTGCATGGTAGAGATTGACGATTCTAGGTCGCGGTCTTTACCTTTGATAAATGTTTTTTCAGTCATATTGATCTCAACTAGTTCTGCACGATGTGTGGAGCTGACATTATCGTGGATTTTGATGTTTATTTCACCCTTTGCGAGCAAGAACATTATTATTTAATAAAACTGTGGTTATTATATGTGCTTAACGCTTGGTCAAAACGTGCAAAGGAAACGGTGATGTTTAAAGTAATCAAACGCTTGTTGTTATTAATTGTGATATTAGGGCTGGCAAGTACCGCTGTTGTTTATGGGGTACTTAGTTTAAGTTTACCCGCCCTTGATGGAAACGGACGCAGTAACGCGGTAGTAGAGCCTGTAAAAATTTCGCGCGATGCACTAGGGCAAGCAGTAATAAACGCCAATAGCCGAAACGACGCTGCCTATGGTTTAGGTTATGCGCATGGGCAAGACCGATTTTTTCAAATGGATTTACTAAGGCGTAATGCCGCAGGTGAGTTAAGTGAATTATTTGGCCAAGCAGCGTTGGGGCTCGATAAAAAAATGCGTTTTCATCAATTACGTAAACGTAGCCAAATTATTTTACAAACCCTGCCAGAGGCAGATAAGCAATTACTTAAAAGTTACGCTCAAGGTGTAAACGAAGGCTTAGCGCAAGTAGGGTATTCAAGCTTTGAATATTTACTAACCGGTGCAGCACAAAAGCCATGGCTAAGTGAAGACAGCCTACTTGTGATATTTAGCATGTACCTTGATTTACAAAGCGCCACATTTGAGCGCGACCAAGCACTTATTCAAATTGAGCAAGCGTACACAAAGCAAATGGTTGATTTTTTAACGCAACCGAGTAATTACCAAGCGGCGCTTGATGGCAGCAAATTAGCGCCTTATAGTGACGGCATACCTACCTTTCCAACTCAAACAAAGCATATAGTTAAAAGTATTGAATCAAACCAAGAGCGCGGCAGTAATAACTGGGCTGTTACAGGAGCGCTTACTAAAACAGGGGCTGGAATGGTGTCGGATGATATGCATTTATCGATGGCAGTACCTGTAATTTGGTACAGGGCACAATTAAATTACATGCACAGTGGTGAGCAGACTCAGGTGACCGGTGTATCGCTGCCCGGCGCACCTGCCATTGTTGTTGGCACTAACAACAATGTTGCATGGGGATTTACTAACGGTTATTTAGATACAGCCGATTGGATTGCATTAAACGATGATAGTAAAACATGGCAAGTTGATGAACCTATTGCATTACCCGATGGGGAGGTTGAAAACTATTCATTAATACTCAGTGAATACGGACCTGTAAAATATATTAACGAAAAACCTTATGCGTTGAGCTGGGCTGCCCATCAGCCTTATGCCGTTAATATGCAGTTATTAAAATTAGAGCAAGCCAAAACAGTAGATGATGCACTTACTGTAGCAAGCGATGTGGGCATTCCGGTACAAAACCTTATGGTGGTAGACAGCCTTGGTAGCGCAGCGTGGAAAAACATGGGCGGTATACCTGCTCGTAAAACGCCAAGTGAGCTTGGCGTAAATGCCGATGACTACTCAGCGCTTTGGCAGCAAAATGAACTACAACGCCCTTTTATTAAAAACCCGCAAAGCGGTCGATTATGGACTGGTAATTCTCGCGTGGTATCGGCTGAGGATGACGCGCGTTTTGGTAATGGTGGTTATGCACTCGGCGCACGTTCGAGTCAAATTCGCGATAGATTATTTGAAAAACAAACATTTGCTGAGAGCGACTTTTACGCATTACAACTTGATAATCAAGCTCGCTTTTTAATGCCTTGGCATGCTTTGCTATTAAAGCAATTAAAAACCGATACAACTAAAAATCAGCAATATATAACAGCGCTTGAAAACTGGCAGCAATGTGCGTGTTCAACCTCCACAGGGTATACCTTAGTTAAGCGCTACCGCGATGAAGTGATTAATATTTTATTTAGCAATATGGAAGATGAATTAAATAAACAACAAGGCACACTTAAATACGTAAAACGAGATTTAGAGCCCGCTGTTTGGCAGCTTATTAACAACAAGCCCGACACATGGATAAACCCGCAATTTAAAAGCTGGGATGCACAATTACACGGTGCATTTAACCAAACTATTACTAAGCTTACAGAACAATTTGGTAATAACGTACAAAACTGGCAGTGGGGCAAGGTAAATGAGTTAGTGATAGAGCATCCGTTTGCAAAGCAAATGCCGTTACTTGCTAAGTTATTAAATATGCCCACAACAGCGGGTTTTGGAGATAGTTATATGCCCGCCGTACAAGGGCGTAGTTTTGGCGCATCGCAGCGTTTTATTGCTCAACCTGGGCATTTAGAGCATGCAATTTTAGCTATTCCCGGTGGGCAATCGGGGCACCCTCTTTCTGAATTTTACAGAGCGGGGTTTAGTGATTACGTAGAAGGTAAGCATACACCTTTGTTGCCTCAAGAGTTAATACATCAAATAGTAATAAAGCCGACACGATGAACTAAAGTATAGCTAAACACGTTCTATATAATTACCAATAAAACAACAGAGAACTAAAATGAAAAAAATACTACCCGCATTAATAACAGGTTTATTACTAAGCACTACAGCGCAAGCAGATGATGGCCCAGTAACAGCACAAAAGCTAAGTGAGCATGTATACGTACTATTTGGGCAAGGCGGTAATATTGCAGCAAGTGTAGGTGATGATGGCATTTATATTATTGATGATCAGTTTGCCAAACTCTCAGATGATATTAAAAAAACGATTAGCGATTTAAAACCAGGCAGTGCAGAGTTTGTTATTAATACTCATCATCATGGCGATCATACCGGTGGCAACGAGAACTTTGCTAAAGCGGGTGCGCACGTTATAGCCCACGACAATGTACACAAACGTTTAGAAGAGCAGCACGGGGAAGGGTCAGACTTTTTACCGCGCATTAGTTTTGGTCACGACTTAAAACTACATTTTAATAACGAACACGCCCATGTAGTGCATTACGAACATGCACACACCGATGGCGATTCGGTTATCTTTTTTAGTAACGACAACATAGTGCACATGGGCGACATTTACTTTAATTTTGGCAGCTTACCGTTTGTTGATGTAGATAGCGGCGGCAGCGTTGATGGTATTTTAGCGGCAGTAAACGATGTAGTAAATCAAATTGACGGCAACACTAAAGTAATACCAGGACACGGCAAGGTAAGTGACCGTTCAGGACTGATAGCGTATGGTAAGCTAGTTCAAAACGCGAAAGACGTAATGCTAAAAGCAATGCAAAATAATGCAAGCTTAGAGCAAGTACTTAAAGCCGATCCATTGGCTGAGCTGAATCTTGAATACGCAGGCTGGTTACCAAAAGAGAAAGTAACCACACTTTTTTATCGTAGCTTAAAGTAGTACGCGTAACGTAAAAAACATGATACAAAGCTGAGTGTACTTTAACGTACATTCGGCTTTTATTTTCTTATGCCCAAAGGAGTTGTGTATGTCGGCAGAAAAAACCCATCTTGAAATTTGTAACTTAACCAGAGAGCAATATCCGCAAATTAAAACCTTGATGGATCAAGCGTATCCCGACTTAGGCGGTGCGTGGCCAAGTCATACCATTTTTAGATTAATAGACCAATTTCCTGAAGGGCAAATAGGTATTGTGGATGACGGCGTGCTGGTGGGCTTAGCATTAAGCGTGCAGGTTGATTACACGCGTTTTTCAAACCCGCATACATACGAAGATATTGCAGACGGTCACGACCGTGTATTTAGCGATACCGACGGCGATGCGCTATACGGCTTAGATGTTGCTATTAGCGAAAGTCACAGAGGCATGCGTTTAGGTCGTCGCCTTTATGATGCCCGTAAAGAATTGTGCCGCCAATATAACTTACGCGCTATTTTAGCAGGTGGGCGTATTCCGCGTTATTACAATCACAGCAGTGAAATGACGCCAATGGAATACATTGCAAAAGTAGATCAAAAAGAATTATACGATCCTATTTTAAGTTTTCAGTTATCTAACGATTTTCAGGTAAAACGATTACTTAAAAAGTATTTACCGGAGGATCAAGAGTCTGTTGGTTACGCCACTCTACTTGAGTGGAATAACATTATGTATGAGCCAACCGACACGGTACTTGAGTCAACTAAATCAATCGTGCGTGTAGGTGCTGTGCAATGGCAAATGCGTTGTGTTGAATCGGTTGAAGAAATGCTAAAGCAGGTTGAATACTTTGTAGATACCGTATCTGACTACAAAAGTGACTTTATACTATTCCCTGAGTTTTTTAATGCGCCACTAATGGGGCTAGGGAATCAAAGTAATCAAACAGAAGCGATTCGCTATTTAGCGGAATATACCGAAACGTTTAAAAATGCCATGTCGCGTATGGCAATAGAATACAACGCTAATATTATTACCGGCTCTATGCCACTTGCCGAAGATGATAAAATTTATAACGTAAGTTACCTATGCCATCGTAGCGGTAAAATAGACGAGCAACGTAAAATACACATAACCCCGCATGAGCAAAACGATTGGGTTATTCAAGGCGGCGATAAAATTGCCGTGTTTGATACCGATGCCGGTCGTGTAGGTATTCAAATTTGTTACGATGTAGAGTTTCCTGAGCTTTCACGCATATTGGCCAAACAAGGGTTAGATATTCTGTTTGTGCCATTTTGGACTGATACTAAAAACAGTTATTTACGTGTGCGCCACTGTGCACAAGCGCGTGCAATCGAAAACGAATGTTATGTGGTTATTGCAGGTTCGGTGGGTAATTTACCAGAGGTAGAAAGTCTTGATGTGCAGTACTCACAATCGGCGGTATTAACGCCATCGGACTTTTCGTTCCCGCACGATGCAACACTTAACGAAGCCACACCAAACACCGAAATGCTGCTATTTAGTGACCTTGATATGGATAAGCTTAAAATACTTCACAGCGAAGGCACAGTGCGTAATTTAAAAGATCGCCGCGAAGATTTATACGAAGTGATTGTTAAAAAGAGAGACGTTTAATGGCGTGGGTGTACTTAATTATTGCTGGGTTACTTGAAATTGGCTGGCCGATTGGCTTAAAAATTTCGCAAAACGCTGATACACGCTGGCAAGGCATAGCAATAGCGGTGGTATTTTTAGTCGCTAGTGGTTTTATGTTGTGGCTTGCACAAAGGCAAATATCAATGGGTACCTCATACGCCGTATGGACAGGTATTGGGGCCGCCGGTACGTTTTTAGTGGGAATATTGTTTTATAACGATGCAGCTACATTTGGTCGTATTGCGGGAGTATTAATGATTATTAGTGGTGTGATAACACTTAAAATAAGCTCTTAGAACCAGTTCTTAAAGCTATAAAAATTATAACAGCGCAGGTATAAAAGCCTGCGCTTTTTTATGCCCTTAATTCGGCAACATAACCAAAACAGCGGCAATGGCTATGAGTATTAAGCCAGCAGTATCTTGTTTCTTAAGTGGCTGCTTTAACCAAAGAACGGCAATTAGCATGGTAAAAAACACTTCAACCTGTCCAAGTGTTTTAACGTAAGCAACGTGCTGTAAGCTCATTGCACTAAACCAGCCAATAGAACCGACACAACTAAAAACACTAATTGCGGCTGTAGTACCTTTGTATTGCCACAGTTTACTAAGTGTTTGCGGCTCTTTTAATAATAAATAGCCCAGTAGTATTAGTGTTTGTAAGCTAATTACAAACAGTAAAACCCAAGCGGCAGAATGTGGGAATAGTAACCCTGAATTTAAACTCGCTTCTCGTACCCACAGCGATGTAAGTGCAAAGCAAGTACCGCATGCCAGTCCTAGTAATGCAGTTTTAGCATTAAAGTGTTTAACGCTTGTTATGCCGCTGAGTAGCAATACGGCAATAGCGCCAAAAAACACACCAAGCCAACCAAGCAAAGAAAGTGCCGAGCCAAAAAATAATACACCTAAAATGGCAGCTACTAACGCCTCGCTTTTAGCAAGACCAGCACCTACAGCGTAATTATTCATTTTAAACAACTTAACCATTAAACCGGTGGCAAGTATTTGCATAACGCTCGCGCCAATAATAAATCCCCAAAAGGCATTATTAAACGTAGGCATGGCGGTATCTTGATATTGATACAAACCATATAAATACACCGCAGCAATAGGGCCTGCAATAATAAAGCGGGAGAGGGTTACGCCAGCAACACTCACATCGTTACTTAATTTACTTTGCAGGGCATTACGCCATGCTTGCATGAAAGCGGCTAAAAAAGTGAAAAATATCCAGGTCATGATTGTCATCGTTAAAATGTAAGGCAGTAAAGTTAACAAGCTTTGTGAAGTAAAGCGATGCATTAACTATGATGTTGAATATTCATCATCTGCGACATTATGTCGCACGGGTTTAAGGATAAATTTAGCTATAGTAGGTCTGATGTTATTGTTAGCCGCCAGAGTTTGTCATAAACGTATCTGGCGGCTTTTTTATTGCGCTTATGCTAAATTATCCGAAACATTAAAAGGATAAATTATGACAACATTAGTTGTATGTGCATTACTTGCGGTATTAATGCCTTACTTTGCAAAAGTGCCGGTTGCTATAGCAATGGCAAAATTAGGTCGATACGACAATAAACACCCAAGGGCGCAACAAATAAAATTAACCGGCTTTGGTGCACGGGCGCTCGCTGCTCATCAAAATTGTTTTGAATCGCTTGCTGTTTTTGCTGTCGCTATTGCAGTTGTACTCGGCACTAACTCTGTAGGTGCAGTGACCGAAATGTTAGCAGTTACGCATATTGTGTCGCGTATTTTGTATTGCGTATTTTACTATATGAACCTAGATATAATTCGCTCATTAGTGTGGTTTATTGGTTTGGGTACGGCCATTGCCATGATTGTGGTGAGTTTATAACTTTATAGCGTAAAACCACAAAGCAAGCAGCCTAAAAGGGCGCTTGCTTTGTAGTCTTGAACAACCCGGTGGCGTTAATGCGATACTTTAATTCGCTCAATTAAATCGGTAGGTGTCACTTCACTATTAATCGCAAAATCTAGTTGTACAAGTACATCTTCAAAACCTGAATCAGATGCTTTATATTTCCATTTTGCTAGTGCCTCTTTCGCTGATTTATCAAAAACATCTTTAGGTTTAGATTGAATAACACTAATGTTTTTTGTTTTACCGTTTGCTGCAATATCGTATTTTAATACAACAGAGCCGCTGATCCCTTGTTGAGCTGCTTGTATTGGATAAACAGGTTCAATGCGTATTGTTGGTGAAATATGTTCCTCTTGCGTTTTATTTACTTCTGGTTGTTTTGCAATGGCTAAGCCGCTTAGCATGCTTGCGGCTAAAAGTAATAAGCCACCTTTAGCAAACTTTGAACGCTCCCCGCTGTGTTTTATATTAGTTAGTCGTTGTAACATGGTTTTTTTATCTCCGTAGTGTGAATAAGCCATAAGCCCTGTGGGCGCATTCGCCGCGCAGTTTATTAAGGCTTTGCTATATAAAATATGTTGTTGTGTGGTTTTATTGCTAAGTACCCGTTCATCACAAGTCAGCTCTTGTAGTCGGCGCATACTTGCGTAACAAAACCAAGCTAGTGGGTTAAACCAAAGTAAAAGAGTAGGCAGTAATATAAGTGCGTTTGTTAAGTTGTCTTTGCGTTTAATGTGTACGTTTTCGTGCTCTAAAATAAGCGCTAATGTGGCTTTATCAAACTGAGTATTATAGTTACTCGGTAACACCAGTTTGCTGTTTAAAATCCCGACCACCATTGGTGTGGCTACATGTTGACTGGTGTAGGTTTTAACACCAGTGGTAAGAGTACCTTCAAATTGTGTTAACTCAGTTAACTGCAGATTTTTAACAAAACGGGTATGTGTAATAAAGCTAGCTATTAATAACCCTGCAGTAATAAGTACATACATGAGCGCCCAGCTAATACCCATTCCATGTGCAAAGGGCTGGTTAGGGGTGATTAAATAATGGCTAATATTGCTACTTTGCAGTGGTTTAACCGCATTTGGTAAATTAGCAATAACCAATGCTGCAGGTAATAGCCATGCTAATTTATATACAAACCGTGAGCCAAGGGCTTTTAAACCAAATCGCTCGAGTAAAATAAATCCACAAAACAAAATACTTAATAGTAATTGCTGCTCAATCAACCAATTAAAACCAGTTTGAATAACCATGTTAATCCCTTATTTTTGGTTTTTTTCCCAGTCATCTATAACTTTTTTAAGCTCGTTTATATCTTGCTGAGAAAGCTGCTCCGATTTAGCAAAACCACTTACAAGTGGCGCAATACGCCCACTAAAAAAGCGCTCAATAAAGTTTTGGCTTTCTTTTAAGGTGTAGTCGGCGCGCTCAATACACGGCATATAAATATATTGGCGACCTTCTTTTTCAAATGTAAGTGCGCCTTTTTTTACTAGTCGACCTAGTAGGGTTTTAATTGTTTTTTCGTGCCATTGCTTATCGTCGCTTAAGCGTTCAATTATTTGGCTCGCGGTGGCGGGGTAGTTAATCCAAAGTGCATCGAGCACGTCAAACTCTGCTTTTGATAATTCAATCATCTTATCGCCTACAAGTGTAATCTTTAATTTGAGACTACACCTGTAATCTATTTTTGCAAGTTTATTTTTAACTTTTTGAGATATAGTTAAGTGACTTGGTATTAGATTTTTGAAATATCGTTTTTATTAATTTGTATATATTGGTTTTCAGGTAGGTTTAGCTTTGAAAGGGGGAGGTCACTAAATTGCACTCTAAATAAGTCAATTACTTTGTATCCGCAGTAATGCGCCATTTTACGTATTTGTCTGTTTAGCCCTTGTTTTAAAACAATACTAAACTGATTACTGGCTATTTTATTTACCTCACAAGGCAGGGTTATGTGTTTATCAACGGGTACGCCTGCAGCCATTTTTTTACAAAAAGCATCGTCTAAAGGCTTATTTACGGTGACTAAATAATGTTTAGGCTGGTGGAAGTCAGGATGTATTAGTTGATTACAAAAATCCCCATCGTTGGTCAAAATAAGCAAACCGCGAGAGTCTTTATCTAATCGACCAATAGGGTAAACACGGGTGAGTGTGGGCAAATGGTGAATAAGGCTGGCAGGGTCATCAATATTTAATTTACAGTCAATACCTACTGGTTTGTGGTACGCAAAATAAACTAAATCGGCAGCACCTTTAATTTCTTTTTCGTTCACTATTATTGTGTCTTGCTCATCAACGTGATCTATATGATTTGCTGGGCGATTATTTACAGTCACTACACCTTCATCAATTAAACGCGATGCCTGTTTACGAGAACAAATACCTGCATGGGCAATATATTTAGCGAGTCGGATTTTTGTGCTCATAACGTGTGACGCCAGCGGCTAATAAAAATTTGATCGTGATTATAGCAAAGCTGCGTATCGATAATGTTAAATAACCAGAACTCAGGTTAAATATAAAAAGGTAGCCAAGATGGGTATTAAATTTTCACAGTTAAAAAAGCACGAGCCGCTACAAAAAGTTATTGTTCACTCGTTAGATATGGCGCTTTATCAAGTATCGGTAATGATTAATAACGTTGAATATTATGTAACAGAAGACAGCGGTGAGTTTTTAAGAGCGCTCAGCCCACTGCATGTTCAAAAGCGTTTTGAAAAAATAGCGTACGCACAGATGATGTTAAGGCAAACAAGCGCTTACGACGAAATGTGCGGCCAGCCGGATAAAACCAGCAGCAATATGCTTGAAGTACCTTATGGTAAAAATAATCTTTATTGATTGAGCTAATTTGCTAGTATCTGCTTTTTAAGGGCGATAAATGTATCAATTAAAAGTAGATAATACCGATGCGTTAAACTCAGCGCTTCGCGCACAAATGGTTGAATTTAACGCCGAGCATTTTGATGCGCAAAGAGTGCCATTAGGCTATAAATTTACTGATGAGCAGGGCGAGCTTGTTGCCGGTATTAGTGGGTGTGTGTTTGGAAATTGGCTGATGATTAGTTGGCTTTGGTGTAGCGATATTGCACGAGGTAAAGGGCTTGCAGATAAACTGCTAACGGCACTTGAACAAGCAGCTATTGAGCTAGGTGCTACAACTGCTCAGCTTGATACACTTGATTTTCAAGCAAAACCCTTTTATGAAAAGCGCGGTTATAGTGTTAAGTATCAACTTAATAATTACCCACGCTCAGGTACGCGTTACTTTATGGAAAAACCACTTTAATTTTTGCTGGCTATTTTGCTTTTAGTGGCTCGCCTTCAAAGGTAATACCTAAAAAAGGTGTTGCCTCTGGTGCTAACATAAACGTGCGAATGTTCATATGATCATCCCCTTTAGGGTTTTGCAGAACGTCTTCTCGGTAAAACTTACCAAAACAATCCAACGTATTTTGTTTACTTAAATCGTTTAATTTAGCAAACGCAAAAATTTTACACGAGCCGTTGTTCTCACTCGCAGCGCTAAGTAATCCATGGTTATTAAAGCCACATGCAGTAAAGTCGTAATTTGCTTCTATCACGGCCATTGTATCGGTAAATTGAATGCTTTTTGGGTTTTCAGCAAGTGCTTTTAAATAGTTATTTAGTGTCATGTGTTACCTTTGGGTTTTTAATTATTTAGCGCTCAACTCTAGCTCATCTGTTTGCTGATTTATATTGAATTTAAATCGCGATAAAAAGTTCATTCCTAGCAAACCTTGCCCACGGGTGTTTTCAATGCTTAGCACTTCAAAACCATAAATAATTTGCGAGCCCACTTTAAACGATTCAATTTGATAACGCTTTACAACAATTTGACCATTCGCTGTATTTACCGTTACATCGCCTAAATACAAAGGTCTTGGCGAAATTTGCTTAATAATATTTGTAGGTAGTGAGGTTACGCTTGCGCCTGTATCAATCATTAGTTCGGTCGATAGATTGTTATTTATTTCGGTGTTTATTAAGTAATGCGCGCCGTAAGGCGTTAAAGCAACAAAGTCGTCTTGCGATTGTGCTTTATTGATCATCGCTTGCAGTGTTTGCACTTGGCTTTTTAGATTGTGCTGGTTTGGCATTCGATCAAGGGTTGCTTGTGCGCTAATTAAATCGCCTTGCTGATAGTAGGCATACGCAAGCGGATATAAAAACTGCGCGTTATCGCTTTTATAATCAAGCCAAATTTGTGTTTGCTCAATAATAGCTTGCCAATTTTGTTGCTCAGTTAATGTGTGTAATTCGTTTTGAGTGAGCGTATTTAAACGTGTATTTACATTACTTTGCTGATCAGCAGGCAGTAATGAATTAAGCTCAAATAAAGCAATAATGGCATTTTGTGTTTGCTCGCTATTTATTAAATACTCAACCTGTAAATTAAGTAACTCTACGTTATAAGGGCTGTTATTTAATAGCGCATTGAGAAATGACTCGCTGAGTAATAAATTGCTATTTAGCCATGTTTTAAGCTGCACTAGCCACGATGAATAAAGGTTTTTTGCGATTTCTGGATTGCTGTTTTTGAGTTGTTGATAGCTACTAAGTGCGGCTTCAAATTGGTGTTTTTTAAACTGCTGCTTTGCCGTATTTAATAGCGTATTTTGTTGTTTAGGCGATATGCTTTTTTCAGCACCTTGCGTTTTTTGTACTTTGGTTGGCGCGGGCTGCGGCCACAATAAATAAGCGTTAAGGCTAAGTGAGCCAATTAATAGCAAGGTAATTAGCTTGGTATAGTGGCTCATTGTGACCTCTTATTTAATGCAATTGGTATTATTTAATAAAGTGCGTTAAGGCATGAATATTGGCTATTTCAATATCAGCCAGCCCTTTATAAGCATAATTGGCGCCTTGATCGTTTAACCATACCGATTGGCAACCGGCATTATTTGCGCCTTGTACGTCGGTATCTAGGCTATCGCCAATATGTAAAATTTCACTTTTAGCAACGTTTAAGTGCTCGGCGGCTTTATCAAATAAGGTGCTGTGAGGTTTTGCTTTACCGTGCATACCGGCTTGTAATACAAGCTCAAATTTATCGTGTAAGTTAAAGCGTTCAATTTCAACATTACCATTAGTTATAGCAACCAGCGTAAAGTGCTGGGCTAAGTTATCTAGCAGCTTTAGTACGTCGTCGGTTACCACTATTTTACTGCGCGCATCGGCAAAGGCGTTGTAGGCAGCATCGGCATGGTACTCTACCTCTTGCTCGTTCAAATCTAGTTTAGCAAGGGCTAAGCGCAATGTATGTTGGCGCCATTTAGTGACGTTATCAGCAAGTTCAGGTAACTGTAATACGGCTTCATTGCGGCATTGTTGCCAGTATTTTTGGCCTTGGGCTAAGTAGCTAGGGAGCGCGTTTAAATAATCTTGCTGCGCTTTAACCGCTGCTTTTATAATGGGGTGATTGTTGTAAAG
Organism: Pseudoalteromonas sp. SR41-1; assembly: GCF_014164015.1. NCBI lineage: Bacteria > Pseudomonadati > Pseudomonadota > Gammaproteobacteria > Alteromonadales > Pseudoalteromonadaceae > Pseudoalteromonas > Pseudoalteromonas sp. SR41-1. The sequence continues at coordinate 35,155 of NZ_JACJEK010000015.1, read as the reverse complement.
AGTGTCGTCTAAATCAAAGCTCATGACAGAAAATGGCTTAATAGCACGATTAAATCGGATCATATTTATTTACCTAATCAGTTCGTTTTTTTGCACGAGGGTGAGTGTTGTCGTACACCTTGGCTAAATGTTGAAAATCTAAATGCGTATACACTTGTGTAGCCGACAAACTGCTGTGCCCTAGTAATTCTTGCACAGCGCGTAAATCACCAGATGATTCTAAAATATGTGACGCAAACGAGTGGCGCAGCTTATGCGGATGAACCTGCGAGCTAATGCCTTGTTTTATTCCCCACTCTTGCATACGCAGACGCACTTGGCGAATTGAAATACGATTTTTTTGGCTACTTAAAAATACGGCTATTTCATCGGGCTTTGCAAACTGAGGGCGTATTGTGAGCCATTTTTTTAGTGCGTCTAACGCTTTTTTACCCACCGGAATTAACCGCTCTTTATTGCCTTTACCACGCACTAAAATTTCGCCATTGGCAGCGCTAATATCTTGCATGTTAGCGCCAACTAACTCGCTTATACGCAGCCCTGATGAATACATCAACTCCATCATTGCTTTATCTCTAATTGCGAGAGGTTCGTCGTCGGGTATTTCGAGCAAGCGTGCCATTTGATCTACATCGAGATTCTTAGGTAGGGGCTTTGCAAACTTAGGGCCTTTTATACCTATAGCCGGATTATGGTAATGCGATTGCTCGGCAATATTTTTTGCTTTTAAAAACTTATATAAGCTGCGAATACAACTGAGCTTTAAGCTAATTGTACGGCCACTTAATTGCTTTGATCGCAGTGCCATGCTGTAGCGGCGAATATGTTCGCCTTGTACGCCAAACCAGTCATCACATAGTTTGCTAAAATAAAGGGCTGCAAAGCCAAGTTGGCTTACGTATTGATTAACTGTGTGCGCTGAATATTGTTTTTCAAACTTTAAATAATCGCTAAATAGCGTTATGGGTGTACGCCAGTGGTCGCTTAGCGCGGTAATATTAGGCGCATCGTCACTCATGCTAGTTTTTGTAACCGCAGGTGTAATGCGTTTATAAAGTCGAGCACAAACAGGTTATCTTGCGCGGGCTCAAAATGGTTTACGTTATTGCTACCAAACGCCAAAATAGCGATAGGGTGCTTGGTGTCGCCAATTAAATAAATAGCGACGGATTGTGTATCTTCACTAAATAATTGTTCGCGCTCTTGTTTATTAATTCGCCCTAAATAATGCCCAGAATGGGTAAGGCGATGCGCAATAAGCTCGTCGTACTCGGGATTATATTTTACTAATTTGCAGTCGTTAACATCTTCACTTGAGCAGATTATATTGCGTAGATTATTTGCAAGAGTGTCAAAGTCGTCATGATTCCAAAGCTGGCGATGACATTGGCTAAACAAACGATATACGAGCTCGTTTTGCGTTGCATGCTTGCTCATAGCATCTATTTGGCTTTTTAAAAGCGTGTTGTGCTCGCGTAATTGACGTTGCTGAATATGTACTAGTGACGTTGCACCTTGAGCTTGCTGTTGCAGCTCAAGTTGTGCGAGTAGCTCGGGGTGATGAACTAAAAAGTCAGGATGTTGCTGTAAGTAATTAATAATCTGCTCTGTACTTAGCTCGCTCATAGTGCTACTTGTCCGTCGAAAACATGCTCTGCGGGACCAGTCATGCGTACCGGGTGACCTTCACCACTCCAGCGCACTTGCAAAGTACCGCCCGGCAAATCTACTTGAACGGTTGTTGATAGTTTATTTTGCATATGACCAATCACCATCGCTGCACATGCACCTGTGCCACAGGCTAGGGTTTCGTTAACGCCGCGCTCCCACACTCTTAGCTTAATGTGTTCTTGCGATACAACCTGCATAAAGCCAATGTTCGCTTTTTGCGGAAAGCGTTCATGGTTTTCAAGCAATGGACCCAATATATCAACTTGCGCGGTGGTTACGTCGTCAACCTCTAGCACGCAATGCGGGTTACCCATAGATACCGCGCCACTAAATACAGTGTGTTCTTGCGTTCTAATAATATAAGTAAGCTCGCGTTTGCTGGCTTTTAACGGAATTTTACTTGGCTCAAAATTAGGATGGCCCATGTTAACAGTTACTTGACCGTCTTTTTCTATGTAGAGCGTTAAGTTGCCCGACTTAGTCGATACACTAATTTTGTGCTTGTTAGTAAGGCCTTTCATGCGTACAAAGCGGGCAAAACAGCGTGCGCCGTTACCGCATTGTTCTACTTCGGTACCATCGGCATTAAAAATTCGATAATGAAAGTCGAGATCAGGTGAATATGGTGCTTCAACCATCAGCAATTGGTCAAAGCCAATGCCAAAGTGGCGATCTGCCAGTTTTTTGATTTGGTCTCGCGACAAAAAAACATTTTGTGTAATGTTATCAATCACAACAAAGTCGTTACCTAAGCCGTGCATTTTGGAAAAATTAACTAACATAGCGCTCTAATTCGGTTTTGCTCTGTGCTAATCATGCCACAGAGCAGCTAGTAGACAAAAACGTTTATGGTAAAACTTTCTCACCTTGATAAAGGCTTTCAATAGTTTCGCGTTCACGAATAAGGTGATGCTGCTGACCATCTACCATAATTTCTGCAACACGCGGGCGCGAGTTGTAGTTTGAGCTCATTGTAAAGCCATATGCACCCGCACTTCGTTGTGCAAGTAAATCGCCTTGTTTGAGTGCAAGTTCGCGGTCTTTTCCTAAAAAGTCGCCGGTTTCGCACACCGGACCCACAATATCAAAGTTGTGAGTAGGTGTTTCGTCGTCGCGAACGGATACCGGAATAATTTTTTGCCACGCTTGATAAAGCGCAGGGCGAAGCATATCGTTCATACCTGCATCTACAATTGCAAAAAACTTGTCTTGGTTTTGTTTAATAAATTCAACTTGAGTAACCAAAATACCTGCGTTAGCTGCAATAGCGCGCCCTGGTTCAAAAATAAGTTCAAGATGTTTGTAGTTAGCTAAGCGTTCGGTAACTTGCGCTGCATATTCACTTGGGTGTGGTGGTTGCTCGTTGTCGTATGGCACACCTAAACCGCCGCCAATATCTAAATGAGTTAGCTCAATACCGTTAGTTTTTAGCTCATCAATAAGCGCCATTAATTTATCAAGGGCTTCTAAAAAAGGTCTAACTTGCGTTAATTGAGAGCCAATATGGCAATCGACACCAATTACTTTTAAACCAGGTAAAGCCGCTGCTTGTTGATAAACACTCACTGCTGTTTGAATATCAATACCAAATTTATTTTCTTTTAAACCGGTAGAAATATACGGATGTGTCTTTGCATCTATGTCTGGGTTTACGCGAATAGAAATAGGCGCTTCTAGGTTAAGCTCGCAAGCCACTTCAGAAATACGCTCAAGCTCAGACGCCGACTCTACATTAAAACATTTAATGCCCAGTTTTAATGCGTAAGCTATTTCGTCAGACGTTTTAGCCACGCCTGAAAAAACCACTTTAGAAGCATCGCCTCCCGCTTTAATTACACGCGCTAGTTCACCTTTAGATACAATATCGAAACCCGATCCTAAGCGCGCTAATATATTAAGTACGGCAATATTTGAGTTTGCTTTTACAGCGTAACATACCAAGCTTTTATGATTTTTAGTGGCGTTAGCAAATGCTAAGTAATGGCGCTCAAATGTAGCACGCGAGTATACATAACACGGCGTGCCGTATTGCTGCGCTATGCTTGCTACGCTGACGTCTTCGGCAAATAATTGGTTGTTTTTGTAGTTAAAATAATCCATTTATTGCTCCTGACTTTGCGATGCTTTAGCTTGCTCAGCGGTAGTGGCTGGTTTAGCTGTATTTTGAGGTTGGTTTTGCTCTGTTTGTTGCTCTGGTAAATATAACGGACCGCTTTGTCCGCAGCCAGCTAAGGCGCTTAACAGTACAGTGCTTATTAATAGTCTTTTTAATTGTAAGGTATGTGTCGCTTTCATTAGATTAATACGGTTGCTGGCTTTATAATCGCAGAGTAACAGAATATCTAAAAAATGCAGCTATTCGCGGATGATTTTATTCCTGTTACACTAGCTGCACATTTTTAAAGCTAATTTAAAGCTAAAACGTACCCAATATTAGGCGGCTCGCCTGCAAAGGAAATAACAATGACTGAACACGAATATCACCAATTAGCCGAAGCTCTTATGTTCACTATTGAAGAGCAGGTTGATGATTGCGAAGCTGATTTAGATTATGAATCGGCACAAGGTATTTTAGAAATTATTTTTCCTGATAAAAGTAAAATAGTGATCAATAAGCAAGCACCTCTTCATCAAGTATGGGTTGCGACTAAGTTTAACGGACATCATTTTGAAATGCGTGATGGGTTATGGATTGATAACCGCTCTGGCGCTGAATTTTGGGCGTTTATAAATGAAGCCTCAACTCGCCAAGCAGGCCAAGAAGTTAAGTGGCAATCATCACTATGAGTTTAGAATTTGTAGAATATGCAGCCCAAAGTGAACATAAAGCAACGGTTATTTGGTTACATGGTTTAGGTGACTCTGGGGATGGTTTTGCGCCAGTAGCCCCACAGCTAAATTTACCAAGCGAGCTTGGTATACGGTTTATTTTTCCGCATGCGCCAGTGCAACCGGTCACCATAAATGGTGGCATGGAAATGCGCTCTTGGTACGATATTAAGTCTATAGAATTAGATAAGCGTGCCGATGAACAAGGCGTAAGAGATTCTGCTGCAAAGGTAGAAGAGTTAATTAATAAAGAAATTGCTAATGGCATTCCTGCTAATAAAATAATTTTAGCTGGTTTTTCTCAAGGTGGTGTTGTGTCTTTGCATTTAGCGCCGCGCTTTGAGCAAAAGCTTGGGGGTGTTATGGCGCTTTCTACTTATATGTGTGTGCCACACAAATTTGCTGATGAAGCAAAACATACTGATTTAAACGTATTTATGGCTCATGGTAGCCAAGATAACGTTGTACCGCACAGTGCGGGTAGAAATGCGTTTGAAGTATTAACAGCACATAACATGGATGTAAGCTGGCAAGAATATCCAATGGCTCATCAAGTTTGCGCAGAAGAATTGCAAGCTATTCGCCAATGGTTAATTGCTCGTTTAAGCTAATTTTGGAACCGCTGAGGTCAATATGAGTCAAAAAATAGTTATAAAAGCAAATGTTAAACGCGAATTACAACAGAGCGTACCAACGGTAAGCTACGAGTGGAATTGGCGTCGTATTGTGAGTATTGCTATGTTGGTATTAATGACCTCTGCAGCAGTTGTTTATGGCTTAACCACCTCTGTTAATGCAGAGCAAGGTGAGCACCCAAATGAGCAGGAACAATTCTTAAATTTCAGCAGTAACGCTGAAAACCAAACAAGCGATGAGGTAATGGATGTTGAGCCTCAATCATCAGGAAACAATACCCCTGCTGAGTCTGTAGAGATAACTCAAGCGAGTATTGAACCTTTGTTAGCTGAGCAAAATGAGACTCAACTAAGCATTTCAAGTAATACACCTGCCGAAGTAGACCTTGTAAATAATCCCCCGGCTTTGTTGGCTAACAACGATATTGTTACTGATCAAAGCGAAAGTATTAATACAGAGTTAAACTCAAACCTTGATAATGATGTGCAAGAAGAAACCGCAGAAGCCCAAAACGTAACTGAGCCTGCAAGTCAAAGTGACTTACTTTTAGAGTTAGAAAGTGATGATGGCGCATTGAGTGGCACTGAAGGTTTTTCCTCTACAGCACATGTGGCAAGTGTGGCATTGGGGGCGCAAATAGACACGGGTAAAATTAGTCGCGCGGTACTTACTCGTAAAGTAAGTAAGCGTGAGCCTACTAATGTGTTTGCTGCTGATATTAGGTTAAGCCAGTTTGAGGAAGGGTTATCGTTTTTTAGCGAGATTAAAAACCTTCAAGGCCAGCAAGTTAAGCATGTTTGGTCGTTTGAAGGTGAAACGATGGCTGAAATTACACTTAATGTTACTTCGCCTCGTTACAGAACGTACTCAACAAAAAATATAATGAACACACAAACAGGTCATTGGCGTGTTGATGTAGTTGATGAGCAAGGTAATTTAATTGCCCAAAAAGAATTTAGAATTTTAGCTGACTAAAACTGGCTAAACGCAGTAATTAATTGGATACCCCTATGACAGAAAAAACAAAATTAGTACGCATCGCAACGCGAAAAAGCGCTCTAGCACTTTGGCAGGCCGAATTTGTAAAAGCAGAGCTTGAGCGTTTTCATGCAGATGTGCGCGTAGAATTAGTCCCAATGTCGACACAAGGGGATATAATTTTAGATACGCCATTGGCCAAAATTGGCGGTAAAGGCTTATTTGTTAAAGAACTAGAGCAAGCCATGCTAGATGGCCGAGCTGATATTGCCGTACATTCTATGAAAGATGTGCCAGTAGAGTTTCCTCAAGGGCTAGCACTGCATACTATTTGTGAGCGTGAGGATCCACGCGATGCGTTTGTATCAAACAATTTTGCTAATTTAAGTGAGCTACCACAAGGCGCTATTGTTGGTACTTCGAGCCTACGCCGCCAGTGCCAAATTAAGGCACTTCGCCCTGATTTAGATATTCGTGATTTACGCGGCAATGTAAATACGCGTTTAGGTAAATTAGATGACGGCCAATATGATGCTATTATTTTAGCGGCTGCAGGGCTTATTCGTTTAGAAATGGAGTCGCGTATTGCTGACTACATTGAGCCAGAAGTGTCATTACCAGCAAATGGTCAAGGCGCTGTAGGTATTGAATGTCGTATTGATGATGAAGTAACCAAAGCATTACTTGCACCACTTGAGCATACACAAACACGTATTCGCGTAAACGCAGAGCGTTCGATGAATCGCTATTTAGAAGGTGGTTGCCAAGTTCCTATTGGTGCTTATGCATTGGTTGATGGCGAACAAGTGCATTTACGTGGTTTAGTTGGTGCTGTTGATGGCAGCGAAATTTTACGTGACGAAGTAACAGGCCATGTAAATGACGCAGAAAAACTAGGTATTGAGCTTGCTAAAAAATTACTAGCTCAAGGTGCAGACAAAATACTAGCTGAAGTTTATAGAGACGCATAAATGACACATATTCTGATAACTCGGCCCGAAGGAAAAGGCGCAGCCCTTGCACAGCAACTTGAGCAAGCGGGTTATCAGGCGTCTTTATTTCCGGTATTAAAAATAACGCATTTAACACCCTCCAGCACTGAGCTTAGTCCGCTATTAAATGCAGATAAAATAATATTTATCTCGCAAGATGCAGTCAGTGCACTTTCGCAATTAAAACCAGATATAAATACCAAAGCGCAGTTTTATGCGGTTGGACAACAAACAGCCGATGTTATATATGAGCAATTTGGTGTGCGCGCAGCAGTACCAAAGCAGTATGATTCAGAAGGGTTACTTGCGCTTAAATCACTCGCCGAGGTGGGTGGCTGTAATATAGTATTAGTTAAGGGCCAAGGTGGCCGCCCTGAGTTAGCTAAAACGCTCAAAGAGCGCGGTGCTTTTTTAAATAATTGCGTTGTGTACAAACGTGAACCGACAGAGAGTATCACCTCTAACTGGACAGACCACTGGAAAAGCCAGAATGTACACGGTATAGTCATAACAAGTAATGCAGCAGTTGATGCTATATTTAAAAGCCTTACTGCACACCAACTACAATGGTTACAACAGTGCCGATTTTATGTTGCTAGCGAGCGTATAGCCGCTTATTTAAAGCTGCAACAGGTAAGTTCGGCTAATATACACATTGCAGCAGGGGCTAGCGATAATGCTATGTTTACCTGCATAAATCAGCAAGGTAGCAACATGAGCGAACAGTCAAAGCCAGTAACGGCAGAAAAAGCCACACCAACAATAGCTAACACGACCTCTGCTAAATCAACTAAGCAAGAGCCTACAGCTACAAAAAATACGGCAGACAAAAGTAAACAAAAAATAAGTAAGGTTGCAGTACTTGCGCTTCTTATTTCGTTAATTGTGGCCTCTGGTGTTGGATACGAGTTTTATCAAAAATTAAATGCTGGTAAGGCGCAAAACCTAGCCGTTAATGAGTTAAGCGAGCAAAATAAGTTACTCACCCAGGAGCTGCAAGCACTTAAATCGGCGCAATCTAATTTGCAACAAGCGCTGTTTAATAGTGAAGAAAAAGTTGCCGCAGCCCTAAATGAAAGTGCAGTTCAAAATCAGCAAGAACTAAAAGCGGCTTTGCAAAAGGCGCAGCAACAAGGCTCATCGTTAAACCCGCAAGAAGTAACCAGCTTACAGCGTATGGCTGAGTTTAAACTATGGGCTGAAAAAGACTACCAAGGCACTAGTGCTGTTTTAAAGCGCTTAGATGGATTACTTAGTGAGCACCCAGGAACAGTTGAAGTTCGCCAAGCGATTATGCAAGATATACAAACACTTGATAGCCTTAAACCTGTTGCAACAGAGGCTATTTATTTACAGCTAAACAGTGTACTAAGCAGTATTGACGACTTAGTTTTTAATGCGGTTAATTTACCAGAAGAAGCAGCTGCAATAGATGAAAATGCTTTAAGTGGTGACGTGAGTGATTGGCAGCAAAACTTGAGTAATAGCTGGAATAAAATTGTGGATAGCTTTATTACTATTCGTCAGCACGAAGGTGTTTCCATTGAGCCATTACTTACGGATCAAGAGCGCCATTTAATAAATCAACGAATCAAGCTTAATATAACTCAGGCACAAGATGCACTTATGAGTAAGCAGGCGAGTATTTTCTTTAGCGCCTTAAGTGAAGCAAAACGTTTAGTTGGTGAGTACTTTAAGCAAGACGATGATACAACTAAAACGGTACTTAAAGCGTTGTCTAAACTTGAAAAAGAGCAGCTTAACTTTAATCCAAAAGTAACCTTAAACAGTACACAAAAGGTTAAGGAGTGGGCGCAATGATAGGGCTAATTATTTTAATTGTAGCTATTGTTGTTGTACTAGCGGTTACTCCATTCGTTCTAGATGAAAAAGGTTATGTACTTATTTCATTTAACAATACGACGATAGAAGGCACGATAGTATCGTTTTGTATAATGGCAGTCATTACCGCTGTTGTTTTATATTTAACATATAAGTTAATTCGTTATTTATTATCGATTTATCATAATACTAAGCATGGCTTTTTTGCACGTAGCCAAGAGCGCAAACAAGCAGCTATTGAGCAGGCTCTTTGGAGTGCTATTAATGATGATTACGAGCACGTAGAACAGGCTTTATCGGGTAATAGCGTACCAGATAAGTTTGAAGATATTCGCTTAGCATTACTTGCAAAAGCAGCGCTTGCTAATAATCAAACAGATAAAGCACTTGAGCGTTTATTTGAAATAAGCCCAGAGCATCAATTAAAAGTAGCAAAGCTATGGTTGGCAAGTGGCGATAGTAGCGCGATTGAATCACAAATGCGTATTAGCGCAGAAGCTAAAAAAGCCACCGCACTTGAGTTAAAACTTTATGCAGAAGTATTAGTACAGCAACAACACTTTAGTGCGCTGGAAGACTTTTTGCCGCGTTTACTGCGCAAAAAAGCACTTACTGATGCACAGTGGACGCAGTTATTTAGTGCTTATTTTAGTGCGTTAGATGCAGACAAGCTGAGTGAAAAATATAAACAGCTGCCTAAAAAGCTGCAAGCTCATGCCCACACCGCATATTTAATGCAAATGGCGCAAGCAGGTCAATTGGCTGTTATTGAAAGTGACTTAATTAAAATGGTTAAGCACAATGAGCAACACTTAGAGCTTGCCAATATATTAAGTAAAGCAACAGCAGCCGATGCAGCTAAGTTGCAAATAAGCATTCAAGAACGGCTTAAGAAGGATGATTCAAATAATTCACTATTACTTGCGCTAGCTTGCCTTGCTAATGCTAAGGGTGATTATGACTTAGCAGCTAGAATTTTTGATAAAGCACTGAATAGTGAAAATAAAAAACAGTTCTCTGAACAAGCTGTGTTGAGTTATAAAAATAGTGCACAGGCAGAAAAGGCGCTCGTTTTATATCAATAAATGACTACACTATAACTACTTAGCATTTTTTGTAGTTCAGGAGCACAAGCTTTGAGAAAGTTTTTAATATTAACCCTTAGCTTGGCTTGTGCTTACTTCTTTACAGGATACTTTAGCAACTCACTTCTTTCTGTAGATGGCTATGCGGTCGCCTCCTGGCCGCCCTCAGGAATTGCTTTAGCGAGCTTTTTAATTTGGGGACGTAAGTCATTTATTGGCCTTATTATTGGGGCTTTTTGTACTAACTTAATTCACCTTGAACGCACCGTAGATATTTTTCATTTTATTGTGCTTTTACAAGCTATAGGCATTACTTTAGCCTCTGTTTTACAGGCTTGGATTGGCCGACAAATTATAGTGAATGTTATAAAAGCGCCGTTGGATTTATCTTCTTTAAAACACAGTGTTCAAAGCTTAATAGTAGCGGGGCCAATATGTTGTGTTATTGCTGCAGGTGTAGGAACAAGTTTATTAGCATTGAATAATGTGATTCCGACCAATGCTATTTTTGATAACTTTATAGCATGGTGGATTGGCGACAGTATTGGCGTACTTATATTTACACCTTTAGTACTCGCCGCTTTTAATTACACACAAGTACGCCACCGTATGCTGGTAATTTTACCCTCGCTATTAATTTACATACTGATCAGCGTTAGTTTTTATGGCGCTGCTAGTGTTAAAAAAGAAAAAGATATTCAAAAGCAAGAAGCCAAAATACTTTCTGTGCAAAATGCTATAAGCCAAAAGCTCGATGGTATTACTGCTCATTTAGGCTTATTAGCTACATATTTTGCTAGTAGTAGTGACGTGGATTTTAAAGAGTTTAAACAATTTACTTCAAAGCAGTTGGGCTACAGCCAAGAAATTCTGGCTTTTGAATGGATACCTTATATACCAGCAAATAAACTCGCAGATTTTGAAACACATGAAAATCCAGCCACAGGCAAACCTCTATATATAAAAGAAAAGTCACTAGATGGAGCTTGGCAACCAGCAGGTACGCGTAGTAATTACTTTCCAGTAAAGTACGTATATCCCTTAAAAGGTAATGAAGATGTTTTAGGGTTTGATTTAGCTTCTAGTAAAGTAAGAGGTGCAGCGCTTAGCAAAGCGAAAGAGCTTAATGAACTTGCACTAAGTGAGCCAATTAACTTGGTCCAAAATACAGCCGAACACGGTGTGCTTTTTTTATATCCTGTTTTTAGAGAGTCCTCTACCGAAGATGATTTTCAAGGCTTTGTGGCAGCGATAGTCAGTCTGAAACGCTTATCGCAAACACTATTATTTGATCACAACAACTCAATTTCAGCTAGTTTTTTTGATACAACGGTATCAGGGAAAAAGCAGGCAATTTATATTGCAGATACCGCTAATTCGCAAGCGCTATTTAAAGAATATCAATTGTTGATTGGCAAACGCATGTGGCAGGTTGAGTTATATGAGCCAATAGTTAGAACGTCTTGGTTAGTATATTGGCTTGCACAAATAGTAGGTATGTTGTTTGTGTGGTTACTGATTACATTTTTGATTTCAGTTACTGGTACAAACATACAAATTCGCGAACAAGTGGCCAAGCAAACACATACACTACGCAAAGAAAAACAAAAAGCAGATGAAGCGAGTCATATAAAGGGGCAGTTTTTAGCAAACATGAGCCACGAAGTCCGCACCCCTATTAACGGTATAAAAGGGCTGCATTATTTAGCGCTCCAGCAAAACGATTGGCAACAAGCTAGAAGTTACATAGAGCAAGCAGATGGGGCACTTGGTGTTTTACTGAGGGTATTAAACGATGTGCTCGACTTTTCAAAAATGGAAGCAGGCAAGCTAGACTTAATGCAAGAGCCTATTAATGTAGCGAGTTTAGCGGATGAAATGCTTAATTTACTTCAGTTTGATGCTGACATTAAATCAATAAAGTTAAGTCTCGATTTTGATAAAACATCAAATTTGGTCATTAATACCGATCCAATTCGCTTAAAACAAGTGCTGCTGAATCTGCTCAATAATGCGGTTAAATTTACAGGGGAAGGTGAAATCACTCTGAAAATTTGGCAATCGAAAAAAATGACTTATTTTAGTATTAACGATACGGGTATTGGTATTAGTAGCGAAGCACAGAAACAATTGTTTAAACCGTTTGCACAAGCTGATAGCTCAACCTCACGCCAATATGGTGGTACAGGCTTAGGATTAAGTATTTGCAAAAAACTGGTTGAGTTAATGGGTGGTGCAATTGATTTAGTTAGTTATGAAGGTAAAGGCTCTACATTTACATTTAGTTTGCCGCTAATATCGCCTTTACCAAAGGCAGAGCAAATTCAGCAGCAATACAACGAAATAGACGTAAGTACATTATCATTTACAGGCTATAAATTACTTTTAGTAGAAGATAATCCACTTAATCAGCATGTTGCTAATGCTATTTTAAAAACGAAAGGCTGTATTGCCGACATTGCTAACGATGGTTTTGAGGCCATAGAAAAGCTAGCCGAAAATAGCTATGACATTGTTCTTATGGATATTCAAATGCCAAAAATGGATGGACTCAAAGCAACAAAAGTAATTCGTCGTGATTTAGAGTTAATTGATTTACCCATAATAGGGCTATCGGCGAACGCCCATGACGAGGACGTTAAAAAGGCACTAGCCTGTGGAATGAATGGTTATATTACCAAACCTATTGATGCAAATACGCTTTTTAAAACTCTTTGGCATCACTTATCAGGAAAATAAGCTGTATCATTTTTTTGCACAAAAAGCAGACATATGACCGCTAAAACTTACCGCAAATCATATAGACTTGAAAAATAACTGTATCTGCGTATCATGCGCGCAAATTTAACTAAACTGGGTTGCTATTATGATCAATAGAAAATTACCTTTGCTAGATATTCACCGCCATTTAGACGGTAATGTACGTGCGCAAACCATATTAGAACTTGGTCGACAGTTTAATATAGAGCTACCTGCAGATAACGTTGAAGCATTAATCCCTCATGTTCAAGTTATTGATCCTGAACCAAACCTCATGGCTTTTTTACAAAAGTTAGATTGGGGAGTTACTGTGCTTGGCGACTACGATGCGTGTAGACGTATCGCAATTGAAAACATTGAAGATGCACAAGCACAAGGTCTTGATTATGTGGAGCTTCGATTTAGCCCTTACTACATGGCACAAAGCCAAGGTTTACATCCAGAAGGCGTTGTAGAGGCAGTTGTTGATGGTATTAAATCAGCAACAAAGGGCGCAAATATAAAAGCTAACTTGATTGGTATTTTATCGCGTACTTATGGCGTAAAAACGTGTCAAAAAGAGCTTGATGCATTACTCGCATTTAAAAATGATTTAGTCGCTGTTGATTTAGCCGGTGACGAAATTGGCTTCCCGGGTGAGTTGTTTGTAGAGCACTTTAAACAAGTACGAAATGCGTATTTAGCTTCGACTATTCATGCTGGAGAAGCACTTGGCGCTCCAAGTATTTGGCAAGCAATTAATGAGTTGGGTGCGAGCAGAATAGGGCATGGCGTTAAAGCAATTGAAGATCCAAAACTAATGGATTATTTACGCGATAACCGTATTGGTATTGAGTCATGCTTAACAAGTAATATTCAAACCAGTACAGTAAACGATTTAACTAAGCACCCACTTAAACAGTTTTTAGATCATGGTATTTTAGCGTGTATTAATACTGATGATCCTGCGGTTGAAGGTATTGAAATTGAGTATGAATATACCGTTGCTGCACCTAAAGCAGGCTTATCTCAAGCTGATATGGAAAAAGCCCAAAAAAATGCGTTAGAAATAGCATTTTTAAGCGATGGCGATAAAAAAGAACTTTTAGCACTCGTTAGCGCACGTTAATTTAAGAGCATTAAAAATGCCGCTTTATATAAGCGGCATTTTTGTATCTGCAATTTAATGTGTTTGGCAGCTTATGTAATTATCGTAAAGCGCTTTAAGTACGTCTGCTCGGCTGATCATACCGATTACTTTAACACCCTCTACAACAGGGTAGTTTTTTGGTTTACCAGGCTGCATCTGCTGTGCAAGCTCAATAATGTTGGTATCGCCGCTAACGGTCACTACCTCTGTTTGCATAAGCTGCGAGACTTTAACCATCCCATCACAAAAATAACTGCTTTGCGTAAGTGGTTTTAACAGCTCTTGCTCTGATATAAATCCAACTAAGCATTTATCTTTATCAAATACTGGTGCGCCAAGTAGTTTAAATTTTTGTAGTTCTGCTATGGCTGTCGTCATTTCTGTATCTGGTGTGATATTTGGCAACTTGCGTTGCATAAAATCTTTTACTTTTGTATTTAGCATTTGGGTCTCTCCCGCTGATGTTCTATACAAAGTATGGTTTATAGATAGGGATTTAGGAAATTGTTTATATTGATGGAGTTGATAGGTTTTAACTATTAAATATTTGTTGTTATAAAAATAAAGGCACCGATTAGGTGCCTTTATTTATAACTGAAAGTAAATTTCAATTATTTGATAAATGCGAATGCATCTGCGTACATGTTTTCACGAATTGCACCATGAGTAATAAAGTCATCACGGACAACACCTATCATGTCAAAACGACCTGCCATATAAATATCGTATGGTTCTAGTGACACAATATCTTGCATTACTGCTTTGTGTACATAGCCAGTGTGTCCTTGCCAATTAGCAGATGGATTTTCTACTACAGGAATAAACTTAAAGTTCTCATGGCTATCTGCCCATGTTTGCATTTCTGTATGTGCATATAAAGCAGACTCTTCTTTTACGCCCCAGTAAAACAATACAGGGCGGTCGCATTTTATTTCAGCTAAATGATCAGCCATTGATTTTGCGTATGAAAAACCAGTACCACCGGCGAGTAAAATAATAGGGCGCTCACATTGCAGGCGCAACTGTGAAATACCCAAGCCAGCTTCAATGTCTACTAACTGCCCTGTGGTATGGGCGTTTCGTAAATGCTCTAACGATTGCATTGCATACGAATCGGCACCTGAGGCGCCAATATGCAGTTCTATTGCATCGCACTGTGAAGGGCGACTAGCTATAGAAAAAGCACGTTTGTCTTTTTCGCCTAATACGAGTTGCATGTATTGGCCAGCTTCAAAGGTCACAGGTTGTTGTGGCTTTAAAATTACTTTATGAACAAATTCTGTAAGTGGGCTGATAGCTACAACTTCAGCTTTTAATGTTTGCATTTTTTACCTTTTAGCAGCGCTTGTAACAGCAGATACGCAATCGAATAGCTAGATTCTAGCATATCTGCAGGGTTATTTTATAGCCTGATATGTACTTACATATAAACACTTAAACAATATTAAGGCTTTCCCAAATATCATCTACACGGTCTTTGGTGTCTTTATCCATAACAATAGGCTCGCCCCATTCGCGGGTGGTTTCGCCAGGCCATTTATTGGTAGCATCCATTCCCATTTTTGAACCAAGACCTGAGACTGGTGATGCAAAATCGAGATAATCAATAGGTGTGTTTTCTATTAATGTTGTATCACGCGCTGGATCCATTCGGGTTGTTATAGCCCAAATAACATCTTCCCAATCGCGGGCGTTAACATCGTCATCGCAGACGATTACAAATTTGGTGTACATAAACTGACGTAAGAACGACCAAACTCCCATCATCACGCGCTTCGCATGGCCTGGATATTGTTTTTTCATTGTTACAATCGCCATACGATATGAGCACCCTTCAGGCGGAAGGTAAAAGTCGACAATTTCAGGGAATTGCTTTTGTAGTATCGGCACAAACACTTCATTAAGTGCCACACCTAAAATAGCAGGCTCATCAGGCGGACGGCCAGTAAATGTGCTGTGATAAATAGGTTCTTTACGATGCGTTAAATGAGTGACCGTCATTACTGGAAAGTCATCGACTTCATTATAGTAACCGGTATGGTCACCATAAGGGCCTTCTGGCGCCATTTCACCAGGCATTATGTAACCTTCAAGTACTATTTCTGCACTGGCAGGGACTTGTAGGTCATTTGAAATAGATTTTACAACTTCGGTTCTGCTGCCACGTAATAAGCCAGCGAATGCATATTCGCTTAGAGTGTCAGGTACAGGCGTTACGGCACCTAATATAGTGGCAGGATCGGCACCTAATGCTACCGATACAGGGTAGGGTTGCCCTGGGTTTTCTTTGCACCATTCTTGAAAATCAAGCGCGCCACCACGATGTGACAACCAGCGCATAATTATTTTATTTTTGCCTAATAATTGCTGGCGATAAATACCTAAATTTTGGCGCTTTTTATAAGGCCCTTTGGTAACTGTAAGGCCCCAAGTAATTAATGGTGCTGCATCACCTGGCCAGCAATGCTGAATAGGTAATTTAGTTAAATCTACATCATCACCTTCTAAAACTACTTGTTGGCAAGGCGCTTTTTTAACTTCTTTTGCAGGCATATTAAGCACTTGCTTAAAAATAGGTATAGCGCCTAGAGCTTCTTTAATACCCTTTGGTGGATCAGGTTCTTTTAAAAAAGCGAGTAGCTTGCCCACTTCGCGAAGCTCGCTAACATCTGTTTGGCCCATGCCCATTGCTACGCGTTTTGGTGTACCAAATAAGTTGGTAAGCACCGGCATATCGTAGCCTTTTGGGTTTTCAAATAATAACGCAGGGCCTTTTGCACGCAATGTGCGATCAGATATTTCGGTCATTTCAAGATACGGGTCGATTTCTTGGGTGATACGTTTAAGTTCGCCTTTTTTTTCAAGCAAATCGATAAAATCACGTAGATCTTTATATTTCATTGTGGGCCGCTATTAAGCAAAAGAGTTAAAGTATTATACCCATTTCATGCAAGGCAAGTCATTACTTGCACTTAAAACTTAAAGCGCTCTACGGCACTCGTTAAAGAGTGTGCAAGTTGGTTTACGTCTTCACTTTCGCTTGCTAGGGTTGTCGCATTTTGGGCATTCAAGGTTGCTTGCTCTGTCACCTTTGCCATTATTTGTTGAATGTCGCCACTGTTAGTCAATTGCTCATGTGATGCATGAGCAATTTGCTCACTCATCTGATTAACAGACAACAATGTGCTTTTAATACGCTCTACGGCTTTATTTAGTTCAGTGCTGTTTTTAACACATTGCTTGGCTTGGTGTTGGCCATCAGTAATGTGTTCTTGAGTTGTTTTAGTGTGTTGTTGCAATGTTTGGATCATGGTGTTTATTTCGCTAGTCGAGGTTTGTGTACGTGCAGCTAATGATCGAACCTCATCAGCAACTACAGCAAACCCGCGTCCGTTTTCACCCGCTCGCGCTGCTTCAATTGCAGCATTAAGTGCAAGTAAGTTAGTCTGCTCGGCAATGCTACTAATTGTTTCAACAATGGCTTCAATAAGCTGAGTGTACTGTGCGAGTTCTTCTGTGCTGCCTACTGCTTTATCAAGACGCTGCAATAAAGTTTCTATACTTAGACTATTTTGATTAGCAATCTCGTTTACATCATTTGCAAATTGCGATGCGTTTGTTATTTCACTTGATGTTTTATCTGCTTGTTCATAAACCGCTTGTGAGTTGATTAGCATATTGTGTGCAAGCGATGTTGCCTGCGCGCTTCGCTCTAACTGCTGTTGTGCAACAACCGTCATTTGCTGACCTTTTTCACTGGTTTTAATAGCGCTGCTGTCTAGTTCGTGGGCGTCGCTACTAATTGCACCAATTAGGTTAGTAAGGTCTTCACTGAGTTTATTTATGTTATTTAGCAAAGTACCAAATTCATCCTTACTACGTGGGTGGCTTCGCTTTGATAAATCACCTGAGGCGATTCGGGCTAAATCGCGGTTTACTTTTTTAAGCGGTTTTAGCATTGCGCGAGTTGTAAAAATAGAGATAGCGATAATCAATATAATTAAAACAATCGTAATAATTACTACAGAACTAATCCCTGTATTTATGGCGGCCTTTGCATTAGTTTGTAAGGCATTAAAGCGCTCATCAGCCAATTTATTAAGTTCAATAAGCTGATCTTCTGTTGTTATAAATTGCTGTTGAAAGTGTTCAAAATTTTGAGCCGCAGCAATAGTACTTTTGAGTACTTTATTTTGTTGGGCATAAATTCCTGTATCGTTGTTAAGTAACTCTCTTAATTGATTAAACTTAGCCGTTAAATTTTTAGCATTAAACGCATTATTAAAAGGTAGCGCTTGTTGCTCTAAATAGGTGAAATTAGGTTGGATGTTATCTAGTAGAAATAGGGTATCTTGCTGATGGCTATTTAAATCATTGATACTTGTAGTTTGAGTAATGCTTTTTATATTATTGCTTAAGTTAAACAATAAATCGTCTATACGGGTCGCTGTTCCAAACATAGCATTAAGTAACGCCTGCTGTTTTACAGGCACTTCTAAAAGTTCTATATCAAGTAAGTTAGAACTTAAATTGTAAAGTTGCTCGTTAAACGTTGCTGATAATTCTATGGTGGAATTTTGCGCTACAAACTTACGCTCTTTAGCGCTAAACATTGCGACACTTACTTCAGTCAGTTGCTCGAAACCTGCGTTGGTACTGGTGAGTAAATTTTGCATTGTTATTTGTTGATTTAGTTGAGTGCTTAACAAATTGAGCATATCGCTAAATTGTTGTTGCTCAACTTGCGCCTGTTTTTTATTTTGTTGAAGTAAATCAAGGTTTGCTTGGCTGTAAGCTAAGGCGTTAAATTTGGTAATAGACAGTAATGATAGCCTTAAATCTTTGCTGAACTGTTGTACCGGAACCGCTAATTTTTCGGTTCGGGTATTGTTAACGCTAATTTTGTTTAATGACCAATAAAAAAATACACTACTTGTTAGCACCAATATGCCAATGGCTGTAAAGGCTAAAATTATTTTATGTTTGATCGCAATTGAACGCATAACTTCATCACAATAATGGGTCTTTAATTATTGTAGCATTATTGTAATTTATTGGTTGTTTTTATGTTAGGCCTTGGTGCACTGTCTTTTTTTACCTGCAATGATTAACATGGCTTCATTGCCCTTACCCCAAAACAGTACCTCTTCATTTATATATTTATTCCCTGAGGCACTTTTTTCGTGATTAAGTACATGCACTTTATTGTTAAAGATAAGTTCGGCTTCAGAATTGTTAATGATGTTGAGTTTTACGCTCTCATCATCGCATTGGTAAGCAGTACTGGTTTTTAAATCACTACAAGCGGTTAAGCTTAGTAAAATAGCGATTAATGCTAAATATACTTTCATTTTTCCTCCCATCTTCTTTAAGCGTTAGTTAAAACATAGGGCAAAATTTTAATCTAATGTAAGAATAACAAAGCAAAATTAACCGTTGGTGAAAGTAGCGCTTTAAGTTATGTTTATAGCAATATTTTTTGAGCTCGGAAGCTTTATGGCAGGCACTAACCTTTTAACGTTATTAGATGATATAACCACTTTACTTGATGACATTGCGACAATGAGTAAGGTAGCAACAAAAAAAACAGCAGGTGTATTAGGCGATGACTTAGCGCTCAATGCACAGCAGGTTACAGGTGTAGCAGCAGAGCGTGAATTACCGGTTGTTTGGGCTGTGGCAAAGGGCTCATTTTTAAATAAAGCGATACTCGTACCCGCTGCTTTATTAATAAGCGTATGGCTGCCTTGGTTAATAACACCGCTTTTAATGATGGGTGGTTTGTTTTTATGTTTTGAGGGAGCTGAAAAAGTATTTGCTA
The DNA here is from genome assembly GCF_014164015.1 of Pseudoalteromonas sp. SR41-1. Classification (NCBI taxonomy): domain Bacteria; kingdom Pseudomonadati; phylum Pseudomonadota; class Gammaproteobacteria; order Alteromonadales; family Pseudoalteromonadaceae; genus Pseudoalteromonas; species Pseudoalteromonas sp. SR41-1. The sequence goes on along the minus strand of NZ_JACJEK010000015.1, from coordinate 15,412 downwards.
AGTTTTTGCCTCATAACAGTGAAGCGGTAGACGAGGGTGAGAAATTAGATTTAGTTGAGTACGAAAAACAAAAAATAAAAGGGGCAATAAGAACCGACTTTATTCTTTCTGCCGAAATTATTGTGATTACTTTAGGTACTGTGGCAGGTGCTACATTGCTTAATCAAGCTTTAGTGCTTTGTGTTATCGCAATTATAATGACGATTGGCGTTTATGGCTTAGTGGCCGGTATTGTAAAGCTGGATGATGCCGGGCTTTATTTACTCAACCAATCAAAGGTAACAGCTAATAAATTTAAAGAATTACTTGGGAAAGGCTTACTCGCAGCAGCGCCTAGGTTGATGCAGTTTTTAGCATTTGCGGGCACCATCGCGATGTTTTTAGTAGGTGGCGGGATTTTAGTACATGGTGTTGAGTTACTGCATCATACTCAAGTCGATGTAACAAACTATGCCCAATCTGTTGCTGGCGGTACAGGAGAAGTATTAGCTCCTCTATTGTTTGATGGTTTGCTAGGCGTGATTGCTGGCTTAGTTGTCGTGCTTATACATGTAGGTTATACAAAGTTATTTAAAAAATAATTCCAAGCTGGCGTACTTGTTGCGCCAGCTATATTGAAATTCACTCATTCACAGTTAGCTATTTTACAAAGAGATTCCAATTCAAATTGCGCTTTAGTATTTTTTTGCTCAATGGCCTTTTTGTACCAATAAATAGCTTGCTGTGGATCCTGATCTATTCCCTGACCATCACGATACATTTGCGCTAAATTTAATTGCCCCCATTGAGAGCCTGCTTCAGCAGCTTGTTTAAAGCTATTAAGTGCTTCAACAAACAAACCATCTTTAAAATAAATAATGCCTTGTTGATTGTTTTTATCGAGCTTTAAGCCTTTATATAGTGGCTTAGGTTTGGGAGGATGCATCACAAACCCACCATAAAGGATGTTGGCATAAGGGCGCAGTACGTCGTAAATAGCTTCGTCTTTATACAAACGCTTTACTTCATCACGAGGGAGGGTGATCGTTTTAGTGGAAAAGTAATTGTCTTGAATTAGCTGGCTAGTACGCATTGCCAAAGTAATACTATTATTACGTTTATAGCTGTAGTTGCTTATCTGAAAGGTAATAAATTGTTCGTCAAAATTTAAAACTTGAGCAATTCTTAAATTGGTTAAGGTCCAGGGCTCGTGTGTAAATTTGTCGGCGTGTACTAAGTAAGTATCATATATTTTAGGCGTATTTAAATAGCCTTCCTTTCGAGTCTCGCTATTAAGGTGCTGTTGATAAAAAAATAAAACAATCCAAAGTAATAAAAATACACCAATAAAGTATTTAGGTAGGCTTAGTTTTTCTATTAACGGTAGTTGCGTTATTTTTACAGGTTCGCTTTTTCCGCATTGATAGCACTCGCGTTTATAACTTAATTTTAAGGCAAACATAGGTAAAATACTAAACCGTAAATAGCGGCTTATATTTACTAAATGATAGGCGTCGCTTTGACAATGAGGGCAGCGTGTTGTTTGTGCAAAATATGGAAATGATTCACTCGTGTTGAAAAGTAACATAAAGCACGCTCCTTGTTTAATTACCTAAAGGTAAAACAAGAAGCGTGTTAGTTAAAGCTACAAACTGTAAGTAAGTATGTCTGTTATTACTTATTTTGAGCTTTAGGCTTAATTGTTGTTTTTGCATCAGCAGCCATTAGAGCAAATACAGCGTATGCAGCGGTATTTTGACGAAGCTTAGTAGGTGTTACTTTATCAAGCGTATCGTCAGCTGTATGGTGGTAATCAAAGTAATCTGTTCCGTCTTGAGAAAGTTCAAAAATAGGTGCTGAGGTTGCTGCTTTAAGTGGAATTAGATCAGGGCCACCATTCGCTTGGTTTTTACCAATATGCTCAATATTTAACGGCGCAAGTTCTTTTGCAATAGCACGCACTACAGGAAGTGACTCTGCGCTTACGTTCGATTCAAAAGCATATACAACATCAGCGCCAAAATCAGACTCAGCTGCTGCAACAATATTGCTTAGCTCGTTTTTATGCTTTGCAAAATAGGCTTTTGCACCCCAAAGGCCTAGCTCTTCGGCTGCAAAAAGTACCACACGAATACTGCGCTTAGGACGCTTTACATCGCTAATATGTTTAGCGGCTGCCATTGTTAGCGCAACGCCTGCACCGTCATCTAGCGCGCCAGTCCCTAAGTCCCAAGAATCTAAATGCCCGCCAATTAATACATATTGCTCAGGGTTTTCGGTACCATTAAATTGGCCAATAACGTTATAACCTGTGCCTTCACCAAGGCTTTCGGTTTGCACATTAATATTTACCGATACGTCTTTATCTAAAGCAATGAGTCGTGCAATCTGATCGGCATCTGGGTTAGCAATGGTTACATTAGGTATTTTTGTAACACCTTCTTTGTAGTAACTACCGCCAGTGTGTGCAAAACGATGATGACCAGTACTTACCGAGCGCATCATGTAGGCAACAGCGCCTTTTTTAGACGCTTCTATAGCGCCTGTGCCACGTGCTTTTACAGCAGGTCCGTAACCATTCCCATCTATATCGCGGTTCATGCGGTAATTAATATACGCAATTTTACCTTTTAGGCTATTTGCAGGTGCTGCAATTAACTCATCAAGTGTTTCGAATAAGACTACTGGCGCTGTGATCCCATCTTTAGGCGTGCTTATACTGTTACCTAATGCAGTTAAATGTAGAGGTTGCTCGCTTGGTGTTAGTATTTTTCCGCTTTCGCTATAACGGCGCCATTCAGGAAAAGTCGCTTCTTCAAGCCATACTTTATCAAAACCAAGCTCATTAAATTTAGCTTTAGCCCATGCCACTGCTTTTTTATCATTTTCAGTACCAGGTAAGCGAGGGCCAACCTCAGTTGTTAATGACTCTAGTAATTTATAGCTTAGATCACTATTTAGCGCAGAGGTGCGCACTTCATTGACTTGTTGTAATTGCTTTTGGGTAAATTCGGCGTTGTTAGCGTTTGCAGCCATACTGCTAGTAAGCAGCAGTGCGGTAATTAATTTTTTCATTTGGGTAAGCCTTTTTAATAATTAGCGCTATTAGAACATGTAACAAACATGATAAAAAATAGATGAGATGAATAGGCTTTGTAATAGGTTTAATGCTGTTAGGTATAAAAGTTTAGATATAAAAAAGCCCGCGTAAATGTACGCGGGCTATCTTTTAACACTGTTATTTAAGGCATTTATTTAAAAGCTAAATTGCGCTGCTAAACGAAGATTTGTGCCCTCGCCAACAGTTACATTACTCGTGCCGCCACCACCTAAATAGCTTTTATCAAATAAGTTTTCGATGTTAAGACGTAAATTAATATCGGTATTGCTTAAGTTAAACTTATAAGTGGCGCCAACATCAACACGTGTATATGCATCTTTAGTAATTGTATTATCGCTATCTGCAAAGCGCTCGCCTTCGTAAAAAGCGCCAGCGTTAATGGCAATGGCGTCGTTTAATTCATAACGAGTCCAAAGTGATGCCGACCATTTTGGTGCATCGGTAGGGCGTTTACCTTCCAATACTTCATCGCGTTCAAAGTTAGCATCTAGATACATAGTTGATGCCATAACAAATAAGCGGTCGGTAGCAGCACCTTGTGCGCTTACTTCAACACCTTTATGGCGTTGTTCACCCACTTGGTTTGTTTCACTTGTGAATGAGCCAATAGGCGTCTCAAGCTGTTCGCTAACAAGTGTGCCTTCTTTACTAATATCAAAAATTGCACCTGTAAGCAGTAAACGGTCATCAAATAATTGCCATTTAATACCAATCTCTCTTTGCTCTGAGGTAATGGCATCTAGCTTCATGCCATTATTTACATCGGTTTCATCAATCAGAGTTTCACTACCTTGAGGCTCAAAACCTTCTGAGTAACTTGCATATATAGTTGCCGAAGTATTTGGATGATAAAGCACACCTACCTTTGGTACAAATGACTCGTTATCTGCACCTTCTCGAGTTTGCTTATCGTAACGGCCACCTAGCGATAATTGCCATTGTGGTGAGAACGAAATTAAGTCCTGAACGTAAATACCGTAATAGTCGTATTCAGTTTCGCTTACTGTATCATCTGTTTTATAACTTACAGATGGGCGTGATGGTTCTGCTTGTCCTGCAGAAAAATCAAAGTAGTCAGCAGAAGTACGGCGTTGCCCGTAGTAGTAATCTAGCGAGTTTGCGCCAATTAAAAACTGATGCTGTAAGCTACCTGTTTTAAATTCACCAATAAAATCAATAAATGCAGTTTTAAATTGCCAATCGTCAAAACGGTCGTAAGGACGAGATTCATAGCTGTCACCTTCAGCAAAGCTACTAGGCATGCGAGGTGCTGACTCAAAGCGTTGACGTTCAAACGTTTGTTCGTTATAGCCAAGTTTTACTTGCCAGTTATCGGTTAAAAATACTTCTAGGTCTACACCTAGGTTTTCTACGGTAATATCGGTAAACGCCCAAGACATATCACGGATTGTTTTATCGCTACCAATTACATTAGCATTATCGTCTATCCATGCGCCAGTATCTAAACCTGCTTCGTCATCTGTGCGGTCGTAATGCACACGTACTAATGCGTTATCGCTAATATCGTAATCTACAATTAAAGCACCTAAAAAGCGGTCGCGTTCACGATTTTCACCGTTTTGGTACTCACGCCAGTAGTCAACGTCTTGCTTTACTAAAATCCCGCGAGCACGTAAATCTTCCGATTCAGTCAAGGCACCTGCAGCATCAACCATAAAGCGGGTTGAGCCATGCTGATCTACATCGGCACTGGCATTAAATAGTGTTTGTGCTGTAGGTTTTTTAGTTACCATGTTAACCAAGCCACCCGGGCCTGACTGACCATATAAAATACTTGATGGGCCTTTAATTACTTCAACTTGCTGCAAAATTTCGATTGGTTGCTGATAGTGCGACCAATGCTGATGACCGTCGCGTAAATAACCTGTCGATGAGCTCAGCTCAAAGCCGCGTAAGTTAAATACCTCACGATTTCGTTGTTGTGAGCCTGCAGTTAAGCTTGCGTCATTTGTGAGTACTTCGCCAAGTGTAGTGGCAAGCTGTTCGCTAATAATAGTGTCGGTTATTACAGTGACAGATTGTGCAGTTTCAAGTAATGAAGCTGATGTTCTCATTGCGCCATTAGCGTTATCTACTTTGTAATCGTTAAAGTAGCTACCCTTTACTTCTATGCGTTCAAGGTCGGTAGTGTTTGCATATGTGCTTGTCGTAATGCTTGCTAATAGAGCTATGTAAATAGAATTCAGTTTCATTAATTGCTTCCAGCGCAGGTATGTAAAAAACAATCGCGATCTTAATGCAAACTACTATCATTTTCAACACCTTTCATTAACATGTTTTATAATGTGTTTGTTAATGGTTGCCAATTACGAATTCTGCTATTATAAGCTGCATATTAGTGGGGCTTTCTCCCATGTTATTTTATTGCTATGGAACTTACTGTGACTTCAACTGCTTTTTCATCTTTGGCTTTACCGGCTGGACTCGTTGATAACTTATCAACCCTTGGCTATGCCCACATGACACCTGTACAAGCGCAAAGTTTGCCGCCTGTACTTGCTGGTAAAGACATCATTGCTCAGGCAAAAACCGGTTCAGGTAAAACTGCTGCGTTTAGCTTGGGTGTGTTAGCTAAATTAAATGTAAAACGCTTTCGTATTCAATCTTTAGTCTTGTGTCCGACTCGTGAACTTGCCGAGCAGGTTGCAGTTGAAATGCGTAAATTAGCGCGCGGCATTCATAACATTAAAATATTGACGTTATGTGGTGGTGTTTCAATTGGCCCGCAAATAGGTTCACTTGAACATGGTGCGCATATTATTGTTGGCACGCCAGGGCGTGTTGATGACCATATTCGTAAAGGTACTCTACGTTTAGATGATGTGGAAACATTGGTGCTTGATGAAGCCGATCAAATGCTTGATATGGGTTTTCAAGACACATTAGATGCAATTATTGAGCGTATTCCACAAAATCGTCAAACATTGTTATTTAGTGCTACTTTCCCAAGAGCTATTGAAGCAATTGCTAAGCGTGTACTTAAAAATCCAGAAATGGTTAAAGTAGAAGAAGAGCAAGCCAAAAGCACAATTAAGCAGTACTTCTACAAAATGGATAACAATAAGCAGCGCTATCCAACGCTTAAGTTATTACTTCTTAAATTTACACCACAAAGCTGTGTTGTATTTTGTAATACCAAAGTAGAAACTCAACAAGTGTGTGATGATTTAGCTGACGAAGGCTTCAGCGCTGTTGCATTGCACGGTGATTTAGAGCAACGCGATCGTGAACGTACGCTAATTCACTTTTCAAATAAAAGTGCTTCAATACTTGTTGCAACCGATGTTGCTGCACGAGGTTTAGATATTGATGACATGGATATGGTTATTAACTACCATTTAGCACATGACACGCAAACACATGTTCACCGTGTTGGCCGAACTGGTCGTGCTGGTAAAAAGGGCATTGCTTGTTCTATTTATGGTGAAGCTGAAGCATTTAAAATTGCACAAATTGGCGATCATTACGAGCGTGATATTACTCCAGAGCAAATGCCGCCGTTTAATTTATTAGATAAACCGCCGTACCGCCCTGAAATGGTTACTTTGATGATTGATTCAGGTAAAAAGCAAAAAGTACGTGCAGGCGATATTCTTGGTGCTCTAACAGGTAAGGATGGGGTTGCAGGTCGTCAAGTAGGTAAAATTAACGTACTTGATAACGTAGCATTTGTTGCTGTTGAACGTAACTCATCAAAACCAGCACTTCGCAAACTAACCGAAGGCAACATTAAAGGGCGTAAAATACGCGCTCGTCGCCTTACTCGTTAATTTAAACCGCTAAATTAACAAATTAGCGAGCAGCTACCTTTAGCTGCTCGTATTGTAATTTTATTTTTTTAAACTTAACTTCACAACCATTTGGTTTATCTGGGTGCATCTGTAATGCAAGTTGTCTCCAGCGCTTTTGAACGTTTTTAAGAGTGAAATTTTCGGGTAACTTCCACTCTAAAGCCAACGCTTTAAATTCATTGTCATTTAATACTTGTTGTGGTGATGTCGTTTTAAACTGACGCCAAAAACTATTCAAAAGCTCATCAATTTTCTCTTCACCGGTATCGTAATTACGCCAATCTAAATAATAATCTCGCAAATTTTCGTTCGTTGTTACTAAACTATTATCTTCTTTTTCTAAAAGCTCGATATGCAGAGTTGAAATGAGTAAACTTTGAGGGCGTAATTGTGCCTGCAGTTGGTACAATGCATTCATAATTAAAAAGTTACGTTTAAATAAATCTCGTTCAGGGCTTTTATCGAGTGTTGTTATTGCGCTGCGGTTTGTCAGTTCTGCTGCTAAAGTATGAACTTGCCAAACCTGCCTTGTTAATATCAGCTCAAAAATCTCATCAATCAGTGGGTTAAGCATTGTTTAGGCCCTAGTAGTTAGTGTATCTTCAATAAAGATTACACTGATATAAGTAACGGTTTGAAGGATTAAAATTATGCTGGGCAAGTTTAAATGCCTCTTATTTACTATATGCTGTGTACTAATAGCTCCTAGCTATGCCCAAAATAGTGATTCGTTATTTGAGCAATTCAAAAACGAAGTGCAGTGGGAGCCTAAATTACAATTAGCAAATACGTTACTTGCTAATCAAAACGTTTCTAAAAAAGAGCGTGTCGCTGTTTATTCGGCATTAGGTAATAGTGCGTTATCGGCTGATAATTTTAAAGAATCTTTACACTATTTTAAATTATTAGAAAAAAACACTTCAGATACTTTCTTTCCTGACGAGCACTTTCGTGCAATAAAAATGCAAGGTGTAGCACTTTTTTATCAAGGCTTATTTCAAAAGGCCATAAGTGAATATACCCGCACCCTAGTATTAGCTGAAAAAAATGAACAACTACTTGAACAAGCAAATTTACTAAATAATATTGGTTTGGCTTATTTTAATATGAATAAGCTAGGCGATACCCTAGAGTTTTACTTAAAGGCAAAAGCTATTTACGAAGCGCACGGTAGTGAGCAAGATCAAACCGACATATTACTTAATATAGCAGGCGTTTATATACGCTTATCACGCTACGATAGTGCATTTAGTCTTTATCAAGATGTACTTAAAGTTTATCAGCGGTTAGATGATAAAAGCGGTATTGCGCAGGTATACAACAATATGGGTGTTGCTCATATGGAGAGTAATCAATTTGACTTAGCACTTCATTATTACCAGCTAGCGCTGCGTTATTATATTTCAGCCAATGATTACAATAAGTTATCTACGCAATATACCAACTTGGCAAATACTAATTTAGTGTTAAAAAAAGTAGATGAAGCGTACGAGCAAGCTAAATTAGGTGAGTACTATGCGCTTAAAATAGGTAACCATAATTTAGAGCTTAATGCGCTACATGCGCTTGGTAAAATTCAGTTTGTTAAAGGCAACTTAGAAGAGGCGAAAATAAGTTTAGATAGAGCTATTTCACTTGCCCACGAATATGGCAGTGAGCGAATAATTAGGGAGGGTTTAGGGACTAAAGCACTACTTGAAGCCAGTAAAGGCGATTATTCAAGCGCAATGGCCTTGCAACAAGAATACATTAGTGAGCTACGAAAACTCAGAAGTACAGCAATTATAAATGCATTAGCGGTACTTCAGCATCAATTTAAAGCAACACAATTAAACCAAGAAATAGAAAAACTTAAACAAGATCGACGTGTGCAAGAGCTAAAAATGTCGCAGCGTTCTCAGCTTACTTTATTCTCTTTTTTACTATTACTTTTGGTTGTTGTAACTGGTATTGCGCTTTACCGCCGTGGCGCAGAAAAACGCGCTAAGCAGCAGTTAACAGAGCAAGTTACGCAGCGCACTGCCGAGTTACAGGCAATAGCACAGGAGCTAAGAGAAGCTAACGATGTTAAAAGCCAGTTTTTGGCCAATATTAGCCACGAAATCCGCACTCCACTAACGGCTATTTTAGGGCAAACAGATGCTTTAATTAATGAATTATATGAGCCTGAGTCACTTAAAGATGAATTAAGAGTAATTCAGCGCCATAGCGACCATTTAAAAAGCTTAATAAACGACGTGCTCGATTTAAGTAAAATTGAAGCTAATAGGTTAGAGTTAAATATTTCGTGCTTTGATATTGTAGAGCTTGTAAATGACGTACATGCAATGTTTATCACTCAAGCAAAAGCAAAAAATTTACGCCTCATTTTAGACAATCAAGTGGGTAATGAGTTTTACACTAAGCTGGATTTAATACGCGTAAAACAAATTCTTATAAATTTATGTGCTAATGCTATTAAGTTTACTCACGCTGGCCAAATCATTATTGCTTTAAATAAGAGTGAACAAGGGCTAGTGATTATTGTAAAAGATACCGGTATTGGTATGAGCTCTAAACAGTTAAAGCTTATTTTTGAATGCTTTAGCCAAGCTGATAACAGTATTAGCCGTCGCTTTGGGGGGACAGGGTTAGGCCTTAGCTTATCGCAACAATTAGCCGCGATGATGGGCGGTTATATCAGTGTACAAAGCGAATACAAAAAGGGCAGTCAGTTTTCGTTCTTTTTACCGTGCGCAGAAGTAAATAAATCGCAAAGCCTGATTGAAACTCAAAGTGCTCCAAAGGTAAATAAGCAATTGGCAGGGCGTGTTGTACTTGCAGAAGATCACCCTGATAATCGAAGGTTAATAAGCCGCTATTTACGTTCAATGGGGCTCGAGGTTATTGCCGTTGAAAACGGTGAGCAAGCGGTAGAGCAGTGCTTAAAAGAGTATCCTGATTTAGTGCTACTCGATATTCAAATGCCTGTGATGGATGGGCGTTCTGCTTTTCAGCTATTAAAACAGTGTGGTTTTGAGCGGCCTATTTTTGCTTTAACTGCAAATGCTATGAGTCATGAAGTGGATGGCTATTTAGAGTTAGGGTTTAGTGGTTACTTAGGTAAACCGATAGATAAAGAGTCATTTTATAAAGCGCTTTCCAGCCACCTACATAATGCAGAAGATCAGCCAATTACAAAGCAAAATGAAGTTGATATGAGCGATCTTGTCATTAGTTTTAAGCAAAGCTTTGCTTTGGAGAGTGAAACGATTACTCAGCATTTCATAAGTGAAGATTTAGCCGCGCTACAAAAAGATAGTCATCGCATTTTAGGAGCGGCGCAAATGTTTGGTTTAGATGAAATTGCGCAATCGGCTCAAAGTTTAGATAGAGCCCTTTTACGCAGGACCCAAAAAAGTAGTGCGAATGACTTTAAAGCGCTCGTTGATACGCTGCAGAGTGTACTTAAAAAGTATAACGAAAGTTAAACTGTGTTTAATCCAGACATAAAAAAAGCGCCTTAGGCGCTTTTTTTATTCAGCTAAAACGCTTTATTGGCGTCTCATCGAATCAAAAAATTCATCATTGGTTTTGCTCATCGATAGTTTATCGATTAAGAATTCCATTGCATCAATTTCTGACATGTCATGAACAATTTTACGTAAAATCCAAAGCTTTTGAAGCTCATCTGGTTTTGTTAGTAATTCTTCACGACGAGTGCCTGAACGATTAAAGTCGATAGCAGGGAATACACGTCTTTCCGCAATTTTACGGTTAAGGTGAAGTTCCATGTTACCAGTACCTTTAAACTCTTCGTAGATAACTTCATCCATTTTAGAGCCGGTATCGATAAGCGCTGTAGCTATAATTGTTAAGCTACCACCTTCCTCAACGTTACGTGCAGCACCAAAGAAGCGCTTAGGTTTATGTAATGCGTTAGCGTCAACACCACCAGTAAGTACTTTACCTGATGAAGGAATAACGGTGTTATAAGCACGTGCTAAACGAGTGATTGAATCCAATAAGATAACAACATCTTTTTTATGTTCAACTAGGCGTTTTGCTTTTTCGATAACCATTTCGGCAACTTGTACGTGACGAGAAGCTGGCTCATCGAACGTTGATGCAATAACTTCACCTTTTACTAGGCGTTGCATCTCTGTTACTTCTTCCGGACGTTCATCAATAAGTAAAACCATTAATGTTACATCAGGATGATTATGCGTAATTGATTGTGCAATGTTTTGAAGTAGCATTGTTTTACCCGCTTTTGGCGGAGCTACTAACAAGCCACGTTGGCCGCGACCAATTGGAGATGCTAAATCAAGTACACGGGCTGTAATATCTTCTTTACTGCCGTTACCACGTTCCATGCGAAAACGTTCGTTTGCATGTAGTGGAGTAAGGTTTTCAAAAAGAATTTTAGTTCGAGAGTTTTCAGGTTTATCAAAGTTAACTTCATTTACTTTGAGTAAAGCAAAGTAACGTTCACCGTCTTTAGGTGGACGAATAAGGCCTGAAATTGAATCGCCAGTACGCATGCTGAAACGGCGAATTTGGCTAGGTGAAACATAAATGTCATCTGGCCCAGCTAAGTAAGAGGCTTCTGATGATCTTAAGAAGCCGAAACCATCTTGTAAAATCTCTAATACACCGCCGCCGAAGATATTCTCTCCGCCTTTGGCATGGGATTTAAGAATGGCAAAAATGATATCTTGCTTTCTTAAGCGGGCTACGTTTTCGAGCCCCATGGACTCAGCTAAGTCTACAAGCTCTTTAATCGACTTGTCTTTTAATTCGCGTAAATGCATATTGGTGGGTTCTTTATTACAGTTGTCATACTCAAAATCGCTTTGATCGTTGAGTGAGGTTTGTTGAATATAACTAAGGATTAGTTGGCTTTATAAACTAGCAGTTCACTGGCAAAGCGTCCAGTCTTTATACAAAATAAATTTAAAAAAGGGCAAAAAAGCCCTTTTATTGTTCTAGCTTACCGTTAGATGTTGTTTTCTAAAAACTCGATAAGTTGAGTTTTTGAAAGAGCACCCACTTTCGTTGCAGCTACTTGGCCATCTTTAAAAAGAAGTAAAGTAGGGATACCACGAATACCAAACTTTGGCGGTGTGCCAGCATTTTGGTCAATATTTAATTTAGCAACAGTCACACGGCTGTCGTATTCATCAGCAACTTCGTGAAGAATAGGGGCGATCATTTTACAAGGTCCACACCATTCAGCCCAGAAATCTACTAGTACTGGTTTGTCTGATTGTAATACGTCAGCTTCAAAGCTATCGTCAGTAATTTGGATTATTTTCTCGCTCATTGCGCTCTCCGATTTAGTTAGGCGAAATATTTAGTGCGTATTTAAACACTCTTGTTTCTTATTGCAAGTTTAAACGTTATGCTTAAACGCTATGACTAAGACACATTTAACCGATAAAAAGTTTTCAGACTTTGCTATCGCACCGGAAGTGGTTGCCGGTTTAACCGAGAATGGGTTTGAATATTGCACACCTATTCAAGCAAAATGCCTACCTTTTATTTGTGATGGACGCGATATCGCGGGCCAAGCTCAAACGGGTACAGGCAAAACGTTGGCGTTTTTAACCGCCACGTGCCATCGGTTATTACAATCTAGCAAAGCACCTAGTAAACATCCAAGAGCCCTGATCATGGCCCCTACTCGGGAGCTTGCGATTCAGATACACAAAGATGCTAAAATTTTAGCGCCGCACTGTAATCTTAACTTAGGTTTAGTATATGGTGGCGAAGATTACGAAAAACAACGTGCACAACTAGAAAAAGGCGTTGATATTTTAATTGGTACTACAGGTCGCCTAATTGATCTGTATAAGCAAGGCTGTTACACCCTTAATGAAATTGAGGTAGTCGTGCTGGACGAAGCCGATCGTATGTTCGATTTAGGTTTTATCAAAGATATTCGCTATATGTTCGATCGTATGCCAGATACATCAAAGCGTTTAAACTTATTATTCTCTGCCACATTGTCGTACCGCGTACAAGAATTAGCTTTTGAGCACATGACAAACCCAGAGCATGTTCAAATTGAACCTGACGTTAAAACGGGTAAACGTATTCAAGAAGAGCTATTTCATCCTTCGCAAGAAGATAAAATTAAGCTGTTGTTAACCTTAATTGAAGAAGAATGGCCAGAGAAAGCAATCGTGTTTGCAAATACCAAGCATAGTTGTGAAACAGTATATGCTTGGCTTAAATCAGACGGTCATCGTGTAGGTATGCTTACTGGTGATGTTAACCAGAAAAAACGCCAAACTATATTAGCGCAATTCAGCAAAGGTGATTTAGACTTTTTAGTTGCGACCGATGTTGCAGCGCGTGGTCTTCATATTCCAGAAGTAAGTCATGTGTTTAACTTTGATTTACCTGACGATTGTGAAGATTATGTTCACCGTATTGGCCGTACTGGCCGCGCTGGTGCATCAGGCCACGCAATTAGTTTTGCATGTGAGCAATATGCATACAACCTGCATGAAATTGAAGAATATATAGAGCACAGCATTCCTTTATCTCATTATGATAAAACAGCATTGCTAGATGATTTAACTCAGCCTATTATTCAAAGAAAGCGCAACTATTCAACAGGTCCACGTAACCGTAGTAATAACAGCGGACGTCGCCCAAATAATAGTTACCAAAAAGGACGGTCGTAAGCGACCGTTTGTATATGTAGTAGTAACTAGAGGTTTTTGAACGGTGGGGCAACTTAAACCGCAAAAAAATGTGTACGCAGTTATTGATTTGGGCTCAAATAGCTTTCATATGCTTATTGCCAAATCAATTGCTGGCGGTCTACAAACAATTGGACGTGTTAAACGCAAAGTCCGATTAGCCGCAGGGCTTGATAAAGCAAACGTATTAAGTACTGAAGCAATGCAGCGAGGCTGGGAATGCCTTGCCCTTTTTGCTGAGCGTCTACAAGATATCCCAGACAAAAACATCACCATAGTAGCAACAGCTACCTTACGCTTAGCAACTAACGCCGAAGTATTTAAAAATCATGCCGAAAAAATTCTAGGTCATAACATTAATGTTATCAGCGGAGAATTAGAAGCGCGCACAATTTATAAAGGTGTTGCCCATACTTCATCTTGTACTGGCAAACAGCTTGTTATTGATATTGGTGGTGCAAGTACAGAAGTTGTAATTGGTAAAGCATTTGATGCCCTACATTACAAAAGCCTCAATATGGGGTGTGTTACCTATCTTGAACGCTATTTTAAAGATTGCCAACTAAGTAAGAGTAACTTTAACGCAGCAATAAAAGCGGCTCGTACAGTCATTGATGAAATTTCTCCAGAGTATAAAGCAGCTGGATGGGAAATTGCATCTGGAGCTTCTGGTACAGTACAAGCAATTCAAGAAATTATGGTCGCGCAAAATCTTGACGACTTACTTACACTTGAAAAGCTCAACACCATAAAAGATCAAGCAATTGCATTTAGCACTATTGCAGCGCTAGACCTTCCTGGGTTAAGTGAAGACCGTCGACTGGTATTTGTATCAGGACTTGCAATCTTAATCGCACTATTTGAATCTCTTGAAATAGAAAAAATGGGATTGGCGGGTGGAGCACTGCGTGAAGGTGTTTTATATAGCATGGTTCCGGAGTTTCATAATAACGACATTCGCAAACGCACAGTTGATGGGTTTATGAGCCGTTATCATGTTGATCAAAAACAAGCGTGTCGAGTTTCAAGCTTGGCAATGCAGTTAGCGCTGAGTATTGATAAAGATTGGCCAATTGAAAGCTTAAATGGGTTACCACTATTAAAAGCGGTAGCGCAGCTTCATGAGATTGGATTACTAATAGAGTATAAGCAGTACCATAAACATACCGCTTATATTTTGGAAAATACCGATATGCCTGGTTTTTCACAATCAGAGCATAAATTAATAGTAGCGGTAGCAGATGCACATCGATCTGATTTTCCAAAAGGTTGTTTTAATTCACTCGGCGTAAATAGTCTATTAGCGCAATATATAGTGAGATTACTACGAATAGCAGTCATTTTATCAATGCGCAGACAAGATGATGTACTGCCTAAGTTTGAGTTAACTGCTAAAAATGAAGTGTTAGACCTTAAGTTTGAAAGTAACTGGTTAAAAGATCATCCATTAATGGCCAGCGAGCTGCAACAAGAGTCTAAACAGCAAGGAAAACTTGGCTGGAAGCTCATAGTAAACTAATTAAAAAGGCCCATCAGGGCCTTTTTAGTGTTTAAAGTAACCATTTCGATGTAAATATGTGCGAACAGCACATTATTTCAAGTTTTCTTCAAAAAAGGGTTGATCTGTTTTTGGATCTCCCTATAATGCGACCCCACTGAGACGGGAAACGCCGAAGCATAGCAAGGCACGAACTACTCAGAGAGTTAAATAAAACTTCGGTTTTAAATCTTCTAAAAAGAAAGTTTAAAACAAAGTGTTGACTCGAAAAATAAAGGGTGTATTATTCGCATCCCTTGAGACGCTAAAG
>NZ_JACJEK010000014.1:0-144810 GCF_014164015.1 Pseudoalteromonas sp. SR41-1 | reverse complement strand
GATACCAAGCGCACAGGGCGTGCATCTGTGAAAGTGTTATGGCAAGGATGGCTTAAGTTACAAGCCATCCTGGAAGGCTACGATTTAGCAAAATCTCTTGAGTCAGACTTGTGATCAAGAGACAGACAGTAAGTGGCGTTTTTATATTCAATAACTGTATTACTTACGAACGCCTTCTATTGATAAAATAATATCAACATGAGTAGATGCAGGCCCTAAGTTGTAATCAATACCATAATCTGTAAGTTTAAGGCTGGTTTCGCCTTCAAAACCTACGCGGTATCCACCCCACGGATCTTTACCTTCACCCACTTTATCTATTTCAAAGGTAATAGTTTTAGTTACGCCATGCAGCGTAAATTCGCCGGTTACGTCGGCCTCTTCACCATCTTCATCAAATTTAATGCTGGTGCTTTTAAATGTCGCTTTTGGGTATTTATCCACATTTAAAAAATCTTTACCATGTAGGTGCTTATCACGCTCTGCATGGTTAGAATCAAGGCTTGTGGTGTCAATATTTACCATAATTTTTGATGCATCAGGATTTTTAGCATCGTAACTAAATGTGCCGTCAAAAGTATTAAAACGACCATATAACCAGCTGTAACCTAAGTGTTTAATTTTAAAGTTAACAGATGCGTGCCCGCCTTTCGTATCAATTACATAATCAGCTGCATTAGCGGCTGTTGCCGATAACATCATTGCAGCCGAAACGGCTGTGCTTACTAATAATTTTTTCATTTTAATCATCCTTTAATGGTTTGATCATTCTGATTAAGGTTTTATCTTTATCGATAAAGTGATGTTTTAACGCCCCTAGTGCATGCAATACTGCAAACCCGATTAATGTGCACGCGCCATAATAATGTACTTTTCCTGCAATATCGGCTTGGTCATCAAATGCAAAATCAAGCGCTGATACGTTAAATAAGGTAAACACTTCTATTGGACGTCCGTCTGCGGTTGATATTAAATACCCTGCAACAACTATAACGGCCAAAATAATATACATAGCAATATGCGCAGTATGTGCTAATTGGTTCATGCCTTTACTTTCACCTAATGGTTTAGGTTGTGTAGATAAAGCACGCCATAAAGTTCTAAATAAAAATACGGCCACAAGTGTAATACCAATGCTTTTATGTAAATCGAGCGAGCCTTTATACCAGCTATCATAATAAGTAAGCTCAACCATATATAAACCTAAACCAAACAGGCCAAAAATAGTCAACGCCATGAGCCAATGTAAAATAATGGCGACAAGTCCGTAAGATGAAGGTGTATTTTTAAACATGTGTAACGTCCTATAATGCTATGACGTTACAATATAGTGCATAGCCGTAAATGAAAATAACATTTACAAACACTTTACGTGCGTATACGCACAGAACTTTGATAATTAAAGTCAGTTTTTAAAAGTTGAGGATTAAACAGATAAGTTTATAGGGTGGATTGCTCGCTCAAGCTGACATAAATTAAGCTCTCTGGGCTTACTTGCAAACAAGTAACAAGTCCTTCTTTAATGAGCTCAAGCATGGCTATAAAACTAACCACCACACCACTACGCCCTTCATCAGGCGTAAAAAGCGCATTAAATACCACTGCTGAATTTGCTTTCGATAGCTGTTGTAATATTTGGCTCATTCTCTCTCGGGTTGAGAGTACTTCAGCAGTAATTTGATGATGTTCAAACGTTTTTGCTCGCGCCATAACATCACTCAACGCCAGCATTAAGTCTTTAAGTTCAATATCAGGGAGGTTATGACTTGTGTCTTCATTTATTGGCATAGCGGCATGCGCTATAAAAATATCACGCCCAACACGGGGGATATCATCGAGGTTTTCGGCGGCTTTTTTAAATAACTCATATTCTTGCAGGCGTTTAATAAGCTCAGCGCGAGGGTCTTCTTCCTCTTCAAGCTCTTCGTGAACAGGGAGTAATAAGCGCGACTTAATTTGTGCAAGTAACGCAGCCATTACTAAATATTCGCCGGCAAGTTCGAGTTGAAACTCGGTCATCATTTCAACGTAACTTACATACTGCTCTGTAATACTAAAAATAGAAAGATCGAGCACATCAAGCTTATGCTTTTTAATTAAATAAAGCAGTAAATCGAGCGGGCCTTCAAAGGTTTCTAATATTATTTCGAGCGCATCGGGCGGAATATATAAGTCTTCTGGTTTATCTACAACCGCTTTACCATGCAAAAAAGCCAGTGGCAGCTTATGCTGCACTGGCTTTTCACTACTTTTTGTATCAGCAGTACTTTCGCTCACTTGTTATTACTCAAACGGGCTTGTATCACCACAACCAACACGCAATATTTTAACTTCATCTTCCGACAAGTCGATTACTGTGGTTGCTTGCTCGGCTAAATGGCCACCGTGAATAATTAAATCAACGTGTTTATCTAATCGCTCTAATATTTCATCCGGATCAGATTCAGTAAACTGCTGCCCGGGTAAAATTAAAGAACACGACATTAATGGCTCGCCAAGTTCGGCAAGTAACGCACAGGCTATTGGATGCTCAATTACACGCATGCCAATGGTTTTTTTCTTGTCGTTTAATAAGCGTTTAGGAACTTCTTTTGTTCCTTTAAAAATAAAGGTATATGGCCCTGGCGTATTATTTTTAATAAGTCTAAATAATTGGTTATCTACACGTGCGTAAGTAGATAACTCCGATAAATCCCGGCAAACTAGCGTAAAATTATCGTTTTTTTCAATACCACGAATACGCTCTATGCGCTCTTTGGCTTGCTTATTACCAATGTTACAGCCAATGGCATAGCCCGAATCTGTTGGGTAAACAACAACGCCGCCTTGTTTAATAATATCAACGGCTTGACTAATCAGTCTTGGTTGCGGGTTATCAGGATGAATATGGAATAATTGACTCATGTTAATGCCCCTTCTTGTCCTTCCCAAACTTGCCAAACACCTTGGCAGTCTTTCGGTAAGTATAAATTTTTGCCAAGCTCTAAATAGCTTGTCGGAAAATGAAAATCAGACCCTTGCGAGCAAAGTAGTTCGTACTCACGGCTGAGTTCACCTAAAAATTGACGTTCGCTTGGCGCCTGTTGAGGTTGTGCAACTTCCATTGCGTCTCCTCCTACACTTTTAAATTCTACTAATAATTTGCGTAGCCACTTGTTTGACATTTGATAGCTACTTGGGTGAGCAAGTACAGCAACACCACCAGCGGCATGTATTGCCTCTACAGCGGTTTGCATGGTGCACCAGCAACTAGGTACGTAGCCTGTTTTGCCGCGCCCTAAGTACTTTTTAAAAACACCCGGAAAATTTTTAGCTACACCGCGCTCAATAAGGGCACGTGCAAAATGTGCGCGCGTAATTTGCGCGTCTTTTGCCAGCTCTTTAGCTTGCTCGTAAATGCCATCAAAACCATTTTTTGCAAGGCGTGCGCCAATTTCTAGTGCACGCTCTTCTCGCTTTTGCTGCTGAGCCGATAATAAAGAGGTAAGGTCAATATTATTAATATCAATATTTAAACCTACAATATGAATTTCGAAGCTTTCCCATTTGGTAGACACTTCGGTACCCGTTATTAATGAAAGCGGTAAGTTTTCTGCTTCAATAAATTGCTGAGCAGGCTTAATAGCCGCCACAGTGTCATGATCGGTAATAGCAAACACATCAATATTTTTATCAACAGCGCGATGCAATAATTCTTCAACCGTTAAACGCCCGTCTGAATGTGTAGTATGGCTATGTAAATCGTATTTTATCAAAAGAAAACTGCTTAAAATTAAGGGTTACTGGTATTTATGTAAGTATAACAACTTTTTTGACTAAATTGTTTTAAATAAACACTTGACACAAAAGCATAAGATACGTTTTACTGTAGCCACTTTCAGACACATTAAGAATTAACAATAATGATCAATTCAAACTTAAACACTATTTGGTGGTGGCACTCGTAATTTTCGGGTGATGAATTGTCGTGTCTAGCAAAAATTCAAAACCCGCAACTATGCGGGTTTTTTTATAACTAAATTTTACGAAACATATACGTTAACAATATTTAATAAATTTTGAGGCAGAAAAACATGAATAACGGTCTTACTCTTACACATCGTTGGTGGTGGCGCCTGATATAGCGGGACGGTAATGATCTGTTTGTAATTTAGATATCGTTATTCAAACCCCGCATTGCAAAAGCACTGCGGGGTTTAATTTTTTGAGGGAATGAGGTTTGATTTTTAGTCATATAACTACCACACCAGGCGAAGTAACCAGCATTACGCAAGTACGCGACTATATTAGTAGCCCTCTTGCATTATACGCGGCACTTGATAAGCCTAACTCACTACTGCTTGAATCGGCTGAGATTGATTCTAAAGACAGTGTAAAAAGCTTAATTTTAGTTGATAGCGCCCTGCGCATTGTATGTAAGGGTAAAACGGTAACTGTTCGCGCACAATCTAATAACGGCAAGCAATTATTAAGCTACTTACAAGCAAATGTTAAGAGCTGTGATTCACAATTAAACGACACAACGCTTACACTTAACTACCAAGACACCAGCAGCGATATAGACGAAGCAAGTAAGCTTGTTGCCGATAACGCTTTCAGCGCTCTTCGTACCTGTATTAACAGTATTCAAAGCACTACCGAAAATCCGTTTTCGGTATTTTTAGGCGGTGTGTTTGCCTACGACATGGTGGCAAACTTTGAGCAATTAAGTGATGTACCTGATGGCGAAAACACCTGCCCAGATTACGTATTTTATTTAGCTGAAACGTTAGTTGTTATTGATCATCAAAAGCAAACAACCGAACTCATTGGTAATGTATTTAACGGCCCAGACGTACACGCTAACTGTTTTGAAGTAGGTAAAGAGCTTGAGCGGTTAAATACGCTGTGCGATAACGCAGCAGAATTTAGTGCGGATATGCAAAGTGGCGAATGTGAAGTAAGCGTTGATATAAGCGACGAAACGTATTGCGAGCAAGTTGTTAAGCTTAAAAAGAACATTGTAGATGGTGATATTTTTCAGGTAGTGCCGTCGCGTACATTTTCACTACCTTGCCCTGATTCTTTACATGCGTATAGTCAGCTTAAAAAGCAAAACCCAAGCCCTTACATGTTTTATATGCGCGATGAAGACTTTGCATTATTTGGCGCGTCTCCTGAGTCGGCCCTTAAGTACGACGTAAGTAATCAGCAAGTAGAAGTTTACCCAATTGCTGGTACTCGAGCGCGCGGCAAATTTGCTAACGGGCAAATAAACCCAGACCTAGACAGCCGCATTGAGCTGGAACTAAGAAACGATCAAAAAGAGCGCGCCGAGCATTTAATGCTTGTTGATTTAGCGCGTAACGACGTAGCCCGCATTAGTGTTGCAGGAACTCGTTTTGCCAAAGAGTTATTAAAAGTAGACCGCTATTCACAGGTAATGCATTTAGTTTCACGCGTTGTTGGCACATTAAAACCAGAACTTGATGCACTGCACGCTTACCAAGCGTGTATGAACATGGGCACCCTTGTTGGTGCACCAAAAGTACGCGCTGCTGAGCTTGTTCGTCAAACAGAAGGGAAACGCCGTGGCAGTTATGGCGGCGCTGTAGGTTACTTAACCGGTGATGGCGCAATGGATAGTTGTATTGTTATTCGCTCTGCTTTTGTTAAAAATAACATAGCCTACGTGCAAGCAGGTGCAGGTGTAGTGTTTGACTCAGATCCTATTTCAGAAGCAAACGAAACTCGCGCTAAAGCACAAGCGGTTATCGCCGCCATAAAATCTACGTATAAGGCGGTATAAAATGAGTAAAACGAATCCTATTAAAATCTATTTTTTAGATAACTTTGACTCATTTACATATAACTTAGTTGATGAGCTTACGATGCTTGGCTGCGAACTTGTTGTATACAGAAACAACATTAGCGCTGAGGTTATTTTTAATAAAATGCGCCAAGAGCAAGGACAAGTACTATTAGTACTTTCCCCAGGTCCTGGCACACCAAGCGATGCAGGCTGTTTAATGGAGCTTATTGAGCTCTCTAAAGGCCACTTCCCAATGCTAGGCATTTGTTTAGGCCAACAAGCGTTAACACAAAGCTATGGCGGAGTAATCGGTCACGCGGGTGAAACCGTACATGGTAAGTCTTCAATTATTAATTTAGGCGAACATCCTGTATTTGATGGTATGGGCAATACAATGCCTGTAGCACGTTACCATTCATTAATGGCAACAAAAGTGCCTGGTAATATAAAGGTTATTGCCCAGTATGAAGATATCCCTATGGCTATTTATCATCATGATGACAATGCATTGGGTTATCAATTTCATCCAGAATCAATACTGACGCCAAACGGCGCAATGCTACTTCAGCAAAGTGTCGCTTACTTAACACGTGCCAAATAATAGAGGACATTATGAGTACACAACCAGAACAACCCATAAATGTTCAACACGCTATTGAACAACTAATTACAGGGCAATCATTAAGCTACGCAGACGCCAAAGCACTGTTTGATGAAATAATGCAAGGTAACATGAGCGAGATTGAGCTAACCGCCCTACTAATAAGCCTTAAAATTAAAGGCGAAGTAAGCGATGAAATAGCAGGTGCTGCAGCCTCAATGCGCGAAAACGCTGTTGCTTTTACTACCAGCAGTACACAACTTGCCGATAGCTGTGGCACTGGCGGCGATGGTTCAAACACAATAAATATAAGCACAACAGCAGCCATAGTTGCCGCTGCTGCCGACATTAACATGGTAAAACATGGTAATCGCAGTGTATCGAGTAATTCAGGCTCTGCCGACTTACTAAAAGCGCTGGGCATTAATATAGATATGAGCCCAGAGCAGGCAGCAAAATGCCTTGAGCAAACCAATTTTACCTTTTTGTTTGCACCGCACTATCACAGTGGCGTACGCCATGCGATGGGCGTGCGTACAGCGCTTAAAACACGCACTATTTTTAATATTTTAGGCCCGCTTGCTAACCCAGCAGCACCTGATGTGCAATTGTTAGGTGTGTACAATGAAGCGTTATGTATGCCAATGGCACAAACACTTAAAACCCTTGGCACAAAGCGCGCTATGATTGTTCACGGCTCGGGCACTGACGAAATAGCTCTACACGGTCCAACAGCGGTAGTTGAGCTGAATAATGGCGAGCTTACACAGTACACGCTAAACCCAAGCGACTTTGACCTTGCAAACTATTCACTTGAACAACTCGCTGGTGAAGGCCCACAATACAACGCAAATGCTAGCCTTGCCATCTTACAAGGCAAAGGCACAGATGCACATAATGCTGCCATTGTGGTTAACGTAGCTGCCCTGTTATACCTAACAGGTAAAGCAGAAACGTTAAAAGAAGGGGCAAAGCAAGTACAAACATTATTAAGTTCAGGGCAAGCCATGAACACACTAAATGCAATTATTGAGGTAAGTAATGGCTAATGTATTAGACAAAATTGTTGCTGATAAAAAATTAGAACTAATTGAGCGTAAAGCCGCACGCCCGCTTGAAAGCTTTAAGCACCTTGCAGTGCCTACAAGCCGTAGCTTTTACAAAGCATTAGCCGCCCCAGGCACACAGTTTATTTTAGAATGTAAAAAAGCATCGCCTTCAAAAGGGCTAATTAGAGAGCCATTTGATTTAACCGAAATCACATCGGTTTATAAAAAATACGCTACCTGCATGAGCGTGTTAACTGATGCTAAATATTTTCAAGGCAGTTTTGATTACCTCGAATTTGTGCGCAGCCAAGTAGAACAACCGCTTATCTGTAAAGATTTCTTTATAGATGAGTACCAAGTATATATGGCGCGTATTTATGGCGGTGACGCTATATTATTAATGCTTTCAGTACTCGATGACGAGAGCTATAAGGCACTGCACGCTGTTGCCGATTCTCTGAATATGTCGGTATTAACCGAAGTAAGTAATGAAGAAGAAGTACACCGTGCACTTGCGCTTGATGCACAAATTATTGGTATTAACAACCGTGATTTACGCGATTTAAGCACCGATTTAGCCACTACCGAAAAACTACGCAAACTTATTCCGGCTGATAAAGTGGTTATTTCGGAATCGGGTATTTACACCCATCAAGACGTAAAACGTTTAGCTCCATTATGCGATGGTTTTTTAATTGGCAGCTCACTTATGGGCGAGCGTGATTTAGAGCAAGCATGTCGCCGTGTTATTTTAGGTGACAATAAAGTATGTGGTTTAACGCGTACCAAAGATGCACAAGCGGCATATCAAAACGGTGCTATTTACGGTGGTTTGATTTTTCATCCTAAATCGCCACGCTATGTTGATTTAGATTGCGCAAAAGAGCTTAGCCAAAGTGCCCCGCTTAATTTTGTGGGTGTGTTTGTAGATGCCCCAATTGATCAAGTTGCTCAATACGCAAGTGTGCTAAAATTGGCGGCAGTTCAATTACATGGTCAAGAAAGTGACGATTACATCGCTCAGTTGCGTACACAGTTACCTACCGGCTGCGAGATTTGGAAAGCCCAAGCAATAAAAGATGCATTGCCAACGCCTGTAAATGGCGTTGACCGACATCTTTACGATACACACAGCGATACACAAGCTGGCGGTACTGGTAAAGCATTTGATTGGTCGGTGCTTCATGATGCAACCACTCCGTTTATGCTCGCTGGAGGCTTAAATCCAGACAATATTAAAGATGCGCTTTTAAAAGGTGCCTTAGGCCTTGATTTAAACTCAGGCGTTGAAGAATCTGCGGGTAAAAAGTGCCCTAACAAATTATATAATGCTTTTACAAGCATCAGAAATTATTGAGGTTAAAATGCAAAATCCAGCTTATTTTGGCGAGTTTGGCGGTATGTTTGTACCCGAGTTACTTGTCCCTGCGCTTAAGCAGTTAGAAAACGAATTTAACAAAGCACAAAAAGATCCTGAGTTTCAGGCTGAGCTAAGTAAATTATTAAACGAGTATGCGGGTCGTCCTACTCCACTTACTTTAACGCGCAATTTAGTTAAAAACCCAAAAGTAAAACTGTATCTAAAGCGTGAAGACTTATTACACGGCGGCGCACATAAAACCAACCAAGTACTTGGCCAAGCGTTACTTACTAAGCGCATGGGTAAAAAACAAGTAATTGCTGAAACAGGCGCAGGCCAACACGGCGTTGCAACCGCGCTTGCATGTGCATTACTGGGTTTAAAATGTCGAATTTATATGGGCGCAAAAGACGTTGAACGTCAGCAACCAAACGTATTTAGAATGAAGTTAATGGGCGCAGAGGTTATTCCAGTAACAGCGGGTTCTGGCACATTAAAAGATGCAGTAAATGAAGCCCTGCGTGACTGGTCAGCTAATTATCAAGACGCGCACTACCTACTAGGCACAGCTGCGGGTCCTCACCCATTCCCAACAATTGTACGTGAGTATCAAAAAGTTATTGGTGAAGAAGCTAAACAACAAGTACTTAAAGCCGAAGGTCGTTTACCTGACGCTGTTATTGCCTGTGTTGGTGGTGGTTCAAACGCAATTGGTATGTTCACCGACTTTATTGACGAGCCAGGCGTTAAATTAATTGGTGTTGAGCCTGCTGGGAAAGGGCTTGATACAAATGAGCACGGTGCAACAATTTGTAAAGGCACTAAAGGTATATTACACGGTACTTACACGTACATTATGCAAAACGACGATGGCCAAATTGAAGAGTCTTACTCTGTATCAGCGGGTCTTGATTACCCTGCGGTTGGTCCTCAGCACGCATTTTTACACGAAACCGGTCGAGCGCAATACGTGGGTATCACAGATACAGAAGCGCTTGATGCGTTTCAATCACTTGCTAAAAACGAAGGGATCATTCCGGCGCTTGAATCAAGCCATGCGCTTGCTTATGCACTTAAGTATGCAGAAGAGCAAACCGAGGAAAGCGTTTTAGTTATTAATTTAAGTGGTCGTGGCGATAAAGATTTAGCACACGTTCACAATGTACTATCTGAAAGAGGTCAGCTATGAGCCAAGTAAAAACGGATCGTTACGGCAAAATGTTTGCAGCGCTTAACGAGAAAAAACAAGGTGCGTTTGTACCATTTGTAACAATTGGCGACCCAGGTAAAGAGCAAAGTGTTGCGATTATAAAAAGCCTAATTGACGGCGGCGCTGATGCACTTGAGCTTGGTATTCCGTTTTCTGATCCGATTGCGGATGGTCCTGTAATTCAAAAAGCCAATATTCGCGCACTTGATGTGCACATTAACACGCAAGATTGCTTTGATGTTATTAAAGAGATACGCGAGTATAACGCCGATATTCCAATTGGATTATTGCTTTACTCAAACCTTGTTTTTAAGCGCGGCATAGAAGCATTTTATAAAGATGCAAAAGCGGTAGGTGTAGACTCTATTTTAGTGGCTGACGTGCCTCTGCATGAATCTAAAATATTTAGAAAGTCGGCAATGGATAACGGTGTAGACCCAATTTTTATTGCCACACCTAATGCGGATGACGACACACTTCGCCAATGCGCCTCTTACGGTCGTGGTTATACGTATTTACTATCGCGCGCTGGTGTTACCGGTACCGATACTAAAGCACAAATGCCAGCGGGTAATATTGTTACTAAATTAAAAGAATACCATGCAGCTCCTGCTCTTTTAGGATTTGGTATTTCAACGCCAGATGATGTAAAAGCGGCTCTTAATGCAGGCGCAGCAGGTGCTATTTCAGGCTCTGCTGTAGTTAAAATTATTGAAGCTAACCTTAACGATTTAGACGCAATGACAACGCAGTTAAAAGCATTTGTTAGTGAAATGAAAGCCGCAACCGCATTATAAAAAGTGTAAATTTACGCATTAAAAAAGGGCAATTAAATGCCCTTTTTTGTTTTTTAAAAGCAAATTAGTGAGCTTGGTGTTTACCCTCTAAAATCTCTTCAATAAATTTAGCATTAAATGCTTCTAAATCAGCTGGGCTTCGGCTTGTTACCAAACCTTGGTCTACACATACTTCTTGGTCAACCCAATTAGCACCTGCATTAATTAAATCGCTTTTAATACTAGGAAAAGAAGTAATAGTGCGGTCGCGCAATTTATTAATTTCAGCTAATAACCACGGTGCGTGGCAAATAGCAGCAACAGGTTTGTTTTTTTCTGCGCCAAAAAAGCCATCAATAAATGCTTTAGCATCTTTATCTTGGCGTAAACTGTCTGGATTAAATAAACCACCAGGAAGCATAAGCGCGTCGTAATCAGCAGGATCCGCGTTTGTAACTAGTTTATCTACTGTTACTTTATCGCCCCACTTGTCTTCATCCCAGCCAGTAATTTGGCCTTCTTTAATTGATACTATTTCGATGTTTGCACCAGCATCAAGTAATGCGCTGCGTGGAGATAAAAGCTCACTTTGCTCAAATCCATCAGTGGCTAAAATTGCGATTTTTTTGCCTTGTAAACGTGTGCTTGTTTGTAATGTACTCATTGAGATCTCCTTATTTTCTTAAAAGGTATATTTAAAATACACAATCAAAAAAGCACGATGCGTGCCGATAACAAGCAATTGAAAATAAAGGAGTTAATTTAAGTAGGATTTATAATGCCATGTAAATCATTTAGAAGGGATGAAAAAACTACATAGATCAGACATAGCTTTGCTACTTGGTGATTTAAATACAGAAGCTTCGCTTCTCGCGTGAGCAAGCTCAACGCCTACAACTAACGCTCGGCATTATGTTTATTTTGTAGACGCACAACTTGTTGGCTTGATGGGCAAAGCCCATAATTTTATGTTTAATAACTCCTAGCAAAGCTCAGTCAACGACCAAGCTAAGTAATGCTATTTAAAGCAGATCTTTTAACGCCTTAGCTGGTTTAAAAACCGCTTTATTTGCGCCTTCTATTTCAATTGCAGCCCCTGTTTGTGGGTTACGCCCAGTACGCGCTGGGTAATAACTTAGCGCAAAGGTACCAAAGCCATTAATTTGAACTTGATCGCCCTCAGAAAGCGATTTAGTAATGACTTTTTGCAAGCTTGAAAGTGCCGCTTGAGAATCTTTTTTTGTTAATTCACTTTTGTGTGCAATGGCAGCAACGAGTTCAGCTTTATTCATTTTAGGCTCCTAAATACACGCCAAATCAGTGTTGGTTAAGCGTGGGAATATGATGATATGAAAAATACCAAACCAAATTGGTAATAAAGCCACGCAGGCTAAGGGTTACAGGGCAACAAGTCAACCTTGTAGTTGCTAAGCTTTATGTGGTAAAAAGCCTTTGACTCTTTTTTGTATAATTTAGGTAGTATATGCACGCATTAATTGAATACATTCCACTCATACTGTTTTTTGCAGTGTTTAAACTCGTCGATATTTATTGGGCTACCGGTTTATTGATGGCCACTACGCTTATTCAGGTTGCTTATAGCTACTTTAAACATGGCAATGTACCTACTCGTCATTGGATATTTTTTGGCATTGCTGCCGTGTTTGGTACGCTAACGCTGGTACTTCATGATGAGCAATACATTAAATGGAAAGCAACACTGATATATGCAGGTTTAAGTTTAACGTTACTTGTTAGCCGTTATGTACTTAATAAAAATCTCGTTAAAAAAGCGCTTAGCTCAATCCTCGAAAACGCTAATGATACAAAGCAAGCCATTGTTGTCCCAGAACCGTTATGGGATAAGCTTAATTTAATGTGGGTTGTAATTACTGCTGGCATCGCAGCACTAAACATTTATATTGCATATAATTTTTCGCTCGACTTTTGGGTTAACTTTAAAGTGTTTGGTTTAATGGGTATTACTTTTGTAAGCATTTTTGCCACCATTATTGCCTTGTACAAATATCTCCCTAGTGAAGAAGAACCAGCAAAGTAAGCCCCCTCGTCATAAAAGTGTCGTCTTAGCTTGTTAGCTTATTAAAAAAAGCAAGTTGAGACGACCTTGAACGCTAATCAATACCGCTGGTTTGAATTTACCCTCATTTTTATATTGCTGCCCTTGTTGGGTTTTGGATTACGCGAGCATTTAGCTAATTGGCTTATCCCTGCGCTTATTATACTTATGAGTGTGTGTTGTATGTTGCTACTAGGCGATCCCCATTTTAAACGGTTTAGACTCACAAGCCTTGGGCAATTTTCTGCTGTTAAAAGGCGTGTGTTTAGCTTCTTTTTTTTAGGTGCGCTGTTCTCAGGCATGTTTTACGGGATTATTCATCAAGGCAACTGGTTTACCCTTCCCCGTAACTCGTTTAATGATTGGCTTTTACTGCTGGTGCTGTATCCAATACTGTCGGTTATTCCTCAAGAATTAATATTCCGAACGTATTTTTTTCATCGTTATAAACGCATCATGCCAAAAAAAGCAGTGCGTATTGTAGTCAGTGCGAGTGTATTTGCGTTGGCGCATATAGTGTATGCAAATTGGATTGCAGTAGCCTTAGCCTTTTTGGGCGGTTTACTGTTTGCGTATACCTACGCACAAAGCCGCTCAACGGTCGTGTGTGTTATTGAACACAGCCTATGGGGGCTATGGATGTTTACACTAGGGATTGGCAGCTACCTCGATTCAGGCGCATTTAACTAATATAACAAACATTAAAAAATCCGATATCAGAAACTAATATCGGATTTCGAATAGTTATAAAAACACTTCACTCATCGCAAAAAGCGCTGAGCTGTAAGGCATATGCTGAGTTTTTAATTATTTAATCTAATGGTTAAAATAACGACTCAAACTCACCATTTGGAAATAAAACACCAGGAATACCACGTACCGCAGTAACATCAGCTAGTTTAGTATCACCAAAATATAAACCGCCACTGTAATTACGGCCCTTTTGCTTTACATCTAACCAACGTCCATTTTCGCCTTTCGCTATTAGATTAATGTTGCCACTAACATCACGAATACGTAAATCTAACGCGCGATTTTGAATGCTAACAAATATATCTGTAGAAGTAAGTTCTGATAAGTTTTCCACATCGCCTACGTACGCAAATTTAAAATCGCTTGCACCACTCAATGGAAAATCTAATTCAAAAGTAAATGCTAAATCGTCATTATCTTCACCAACAAAAGGCGAAGCCTCTACTGCTGTGATATGAAATGCAGTGTTTTGAATGTCGCTTACGTAATCACCATTAAAATCAAAAGTAGATAACGTGGTTGACTCCTCACCTAGTGAATTAACAAAACGATTTAAGTTTACTGATAAATCACCTTCGAGTTTACCCGCGGCTTTATTGATAATTACGTTGGTGGTTACCTGTGTAATACCCGTGTCGGCTTCTGGGTTTAATTCACTTTGAGCATCTATGCCATCAAACTCAATCAGCAACTCACTTACATCCACACTTAATACCGTAGTACCATTTGTGACCGTTGCGCTCATTACACCTTCGATTTTATTACCTAATACACCACTTACTCTGAAAGTTGGAATTGATAAATCAATGGTTATAGGTAACTCATCATATGTGCCAGTAATAGCCCAAGTATAAGGTGATTGGTTGTAATCAATATCTAAATCACGAAGCTTATATTGCCCTGATGGTGTAGAGCCATCAGCTAGTGGTGAATAATTTGTGATAACTTCGTTTAAAGCATTACTAAGTGCCTCAAGGGTTCTTTGTGTATCTTCATCAAACGCACCTTCAAGCTCAGTAAATTTTGCGTCTAATTCATCTGAATAGCTTTTTTCTTGAAGTCTTGCAACACCAATTATATTTCGCGTATCAACAAGTAACTCTCTTGAGTCTAAGCTTTGCACTTCTGCTGAGCGAGCCTGCCAATTTGCAAATGTAGTTACACTTGCAATCGTTTGCTTAACTTGACCAGCTACATTTTTCAGCAAAGCATTACCTTGGTCGCTAAATAAGTTGTCTGTAACATACTGCGCTGCTAAGTCGCTGTAATCTTGCCATGCTTGCTGGTCAGTCTCCAAGTTAGTAAATGCATTAAAAGCACTTTCAACACTAAACGAACTATCAGCAACACCAGCTAAAATTGCCGCGTAGGTGAAGGCATTTGTCACCATTTCTGCTTCAACACTTGCATTTAAATTACTGTGCGTTAAATGATAAAAAGGCGTGGCTGATAAACTCGCCTGTGTAGCACTAAAGCCTTCTTCTGTAATTGCTTTGCTCAATGGTGATAAATAAACCTTATTTACTCCCGGTGCACTAAATGCATCCGCTTTGTAATTAAGGGTAACGGTTGTCAATTCTTGGTAGTCGATTAACCGGTTTGCGTTTAAGTCATTTACATCACCACGCACAGTTCTGCCACACCCTGTAAATCGCGGACAAGGTAGAGCTGTATCGCTAGGTATAAACTCAAAACTATTAAAAGTAAGTGGAGTTACACTTACACTCGCAGTATTGATGTTTTCGACTTCAATTGATTCTTGCACCACCCCATCGCTATCTAAAACATTAAGCGTGCCCTGTGGTGATTGCCAATTAGATACATAAAAACTCACAGAAGAAGATGTAGCAATTTCACTCACTGCAACAGATTCTGAACTGTCACTGTCTGATGAAGAACCACAACCTGCCAATGCAATAGCGACCCCTAAAGGTATAATTTGTTTTAACATCTTCATTCCTTAAAACTTAATGTTCACGTACCAATTCACATTCGCATAATAGGCTTTATCTAAATCTAGGCTATCAGTTTGTAAATTAAGACCAAAATATTCGTTTTCTATACCAACTAAAAATGCTTCGCTTTTTGTTTCGTAGCCTGCTTGTACTCGCCAATGATCCCAAAAGTGAATACGGCCTTTTAATTGGCTAAACGTGTCTTTATCGTAACGTTTTAAAGTTAACTGAGTCGAAAATCGGTCGTTTATTCTGTAATCGGCAAATGCTTGTAGTCGCATTTCCATTTCGAAATCATGAGATACCGTATTTCCAAATGCTGATGTTTTTAATGAAACTGTTGGCTGAGTAATAATATCGCCGTTATCATCTTCGCTAAATGGGATTTCAGTCGTTTGACCCTTTACAGAGCCGCTGTCTTCGTACTCTGTTTTATACAGCAAATCTTTTACGCTAAAACCAACTTTAAGCTCATCATTTACTTGCCAATCGGCAAAAATATCTAGGCTATAGCCTAGCCCTTCAGGCTTTTGTGAAGGTGTAAATTCTTTAAATAAAATATCTTTTGAAAAGTTGTAATCGACAGTTACAGCACCTTCAACTTCATCACTAAAAATCTCACCATTTACAGTGGCATCTTGATAGTGTGAGCTGGCAAAAACAGAAAGCTTAGGTGTTATTGTTAATGCATTTTTATCTAAAAATTTAAAATCATAAGATACGAATACACCATTAGACGTTGCTTGTTTAGCATCGAGGTAATAGGTATAAAATCTATCTTCAAACTCTAAATCATTCTTTTCGGTATGAGTATATTTAGCTGTATCAGGATCAAAGTTAAGAACATAGTCATAACGACTTTGTAAACCCACTTTAAAATTACCGTAGCCAACACCCACTTCAAAAATATTATAGGTAAATGCACTGTCACCCGATTTTAATGGTGCATCAAAATCATCTACAAAGGCTTGTACTGGTTGTGCTTCAGTATAAATTTCTGCGTCAAAATGAGTAAATATTTGAAATTGGTTATCTGCGGAAGCAAGAGGAGAAATAAAAGCTGTTGAAAATCCTAACAAGAGAATTTTTTTTTTCATAATTTAATCGCTTTCTATAAAAAAAGGGAAAAGCGCTGCTTTCCCCTTTTATAGTTTAAATATTACTTAGATGAATCAATTAAATCAACATCAGTGTAAGGCACTACATCACCATCGATGTAAGTGATAGATACACCGTTAGTAACTTTAGAAGCAGTACCAAATGACATCATTTCGCCATTGTACATAGCTTTAACATCACCAGTGTAACCTGTAGATTCCATACCAGTTAGAGATAATGTGTAACCCATTGCTGCGTCACCTTTAACCATAACTTCTAATGTACTTTCATCTTCATCACCACTACTGTCAACCATACCCATTACTTTAAAGTCTAAGTCGCCAGACATACCTTCAAGTGTAATACTTGAAGAATCTGACTCTTCAGTTGTAGTAAGGTTTAGCATACCAGTGAAACCAGAATCACCGTCCATAATTTCAACGTGGTTCCAAGCTTGCGTATCGATAATTTCAGCATCATCAATTGTGTCAGCATTTACTGCACCATCAAATGTGAATATTAAACATGAATCAATTTGCGTAGGATCAATAATCGTACCGTCAGCAAATAGTTCACACTCTTCTAGAGCTGCAGTACGACTTTCACCCGTAACAAGTGACACAGTTGCGTCATTTTCACCCATTAATGTAGCGCCCCAAGCAACAACTAATTGCTCGCCTTGGTAAGAAGCTGAAGCACTGATCATTTCACCGGTAGTTTCGTTCTCTAATTCTAAAACTAGCGCATCTAAGTCATAGTTATATGACCAATCAGGTTGACGAGTAGAAGTACCTTCACCTGAGTTGCCCATTTCAGCTAATTCATCAATTACGTCAGCAAGAACATCTGCTGCATCGATAACCGCTTGACCGCCAGTGTTAGTAAGCACAGTCATAGTCGATAATGACTCTGATGTAGCTTTAACAGAAGTTAGTACTTCAAGTTTAGCAACCGCCGCTTCAGCAACAAGTTGTAGGTTATAAGCTGTTACAAATTGCTCGCTAGCTAGGTCACCTTGAGCTACAGCAGCTGTTTGCATAGCTGTAAGCGCATCAATCATTGCTTGTGCGCCTTCGCCTTCAAGGTCTAGGTAAGCATTAGCAGCAACAAGTGCTTGCTCAATAGCAATTTCAAGTGCATCAACAGCAGCAGCAAAATCAGACGCAGCAGTAACAGCAGTCATAGCAAGCTCAAGAGCTTCAGTTGCGTTTGCGGCTGTATCTACCATTGCACCTTCTGCGTTAGCAAGTGCGCTTGTAGAAGCTGCTTCAGCTGTGTCTGCTGCTGATTTTTTCTCATCAGCAACGTCTGCAGTGTCTTCAGCAACTAGTTTTGCAGCAGCAAGAGCAATATCAAACGTTTCAATCGCTGCTTCTGCTTCCGCTACTAGTGCAGCTAATGCAGCGTCGTATGCAACGGTGTCAGTTACAGCAACACCTGCATCTGTTTGTAAAGACGTTGCAGAATCAAGAATCTGTTGGTAATCAGAGCTTTGAGTAACTAACGCTTTTGCAGCCGTTACATAACCTTGTGATTTAACAAAAATAGAACCCGCTTTAGCTGTTAAACCAGCAGTAGCAGCTTCATTTTTCAGTAATGTTACAGCGCTTACAAATGCAGCTGCGTTATCAGCTGTAAGAGCATCGCCACCCATTACTTGAACATCCGCAAGTGAACTTTGAGCTGTTTCAATATCCATTTCTAATGCAGTAAGTGCAGTCTGTGAAGCTGTAACTTCTACTGTTAAAGCAGCTGCTAGAGCTGTATAAAAATCATCTCCAACTGTACACTCTGCACCAGTACAACCAATTACTTCTAGTGCTTTTTTAACTTTTACTGCAGCGGCTGCAAGGCCGGCATCAGTTGCTGCACCATTTTTAACAGCTTTGTCTTTAGCTGCTTTTGCTTTTTTAGCAATACCTACTGAATTAGCGGCAAACGCATCAATTTGTGCTTGTGTTGCATTAGGGTTGTTAATAGAGAATGCCGCTTTTAAAGCGTTTTCAATTGCAGTTTCATCACCCGTTGCTACAGCAACAAAAATGTTTGCAGTATTTGTAATTGCTGTTTGTAACATTGTAGCTATTGCAGCAATGCCAGCGTCAGTATTACCTTTAAACTGGCCTGATTTAATACCAGCTTTAATGCTGCTCATTACATCACCAATTGAAGGTAAACCTTGAATTGAAGATGAAAGCTGTGCAATTGCTAAAATACCGTCAGTAAGTTCTTCTTCGCCATCAACATTGCTTAAATCTACAGCGCCGCCGTTAGATAAATCGCCAATAATAGCAGAAAGTAAAAGTGCTGCGTCTTGACCCATTACTTGTACAACAGTGTTTAAGCTAGCTGTAGCAATAGCGTCTTCATCTACACTTGAACCTGAGTCAAGAAGAAGACCTGCCACTAACGATGTTAAAAAAGTAACATTAGCTTTATAAGAACCTATAACATTATCGTCGCCAGCTGCACCGCTCGCTCCAGATGTATCTGCTTCAACAGCTGGAATAAACTTAACAACAGAAAGCTCTAGGTCAGTTTTGTACCATTCGCCAAACTCAATATCAGTATCGCCATCATTTTCGTCGTCAACTTCTGGCGCTTCATCGTAAGTGCCACAACCTACGTAAGCATCACAACGTAAAAAGCTATCATCGCCTTCTTCAGACGTTTTAACAGTAATGTAAACAGGTCCAGTAAAATCATCATCTAGGTAGATGCTGTAACGACCGTTTTCATCAGTTAGCACTTCAGGGTTAGCGGCAATTTTACTTGCTTCTACCGCTGCATCTGCAGCATCTTGTGATAGTGCTTCTTCAGAAAAAGACTCAGCCTCTGCTGAAGCAGCTGAGCGAAATGCAACAGGAACGCTTTGACCAGATGCATCTAAAGTCATTACAGTTACTACTGCACTTTTCATTGAACCTTTAACTGCTTTACCTGTTACTTCAATGTTAAATTGTGCATCGCCCGTTGCAGTGAAAGATTCTACAGGTGTAACAGGAATATTTCTGTCGTTATCAGAACCACATGCTGTTAAGCCTAATGTAAGTGCAACTGAAGCTGCAATAGGTGTAAATTTGATCGTACGCTTTACCATTTATTTCTCCTTGATAGCCTGGAATGAGTATCAGAAATTAGTTTAGTTGATAGTGATTTATGTAAGCTTTTATATTCAAAAAGCATCAAAAAAGTACACAATCATAACTTTTGTTACTAGAACATTAAAAATACCATTAAGCTATATAGTTATGCTACATATTTATACGTTTTATAGAAGTATTTATCTTTATTCTATGAGCTACTTCTTTATCAGCATCTCTATTATTCAATAACCTATAGACACTCATAAAGAACCAGCACATATTGATACAATATATTCACTTTATTAAATGAATATTACATATAATCTAGTTTGTTAATTATATTCTTCAAGTAAATGCGGTGGATGAGAGCGAAAAAAGACGATAATTCGAAAAATTAATGAAAAAGGATTATTTCTACCGAGTGTGAGTAGGTTTTACTTTAGCTAAGCAAACGTTTATAAAATTTGTTTGCTTAACTAAAATAAATGTTTAGTTGCGCTTAACTTCACCTGTGATTAGTAAGGGACTCTTACAACTCCTTCCATTAATACACGTGCACTTCGGCTCATACTTGCTTTGGTAACTAGCCAGTTGCCAGCATTATTTTTAGCCTCAGCACCTACTTTTAGCGTGCCCGACGGATGACCAAAGTTAACTTCACTCAATGCGCCGCCACCAGCGGCTATATTAACAAGTGTGCCCTCAATAGCCGCAGCCGTGCCAATAGCTACAGCGGCTGTGCCCATCATGGCGTGGTGCAGTTTACCCATCGACATTGCGCGCACGAGTAAGTTAATGTTGGCAGCCTCAATAACTTTACCGCTAGATGCAGTGTAATCTAAAGGCGCTGCAACAAACGCAACCTTTGGCGTATGTTGACGAGCCTGTGCTTCACTAATATTAGTGATTAAGCCCATTTTAACGGCGCCATAAGCACGAATAGTTTCAAGCTTTTCAAGCGCTGCAACATCGTTATTTATATCGTCTTGCAGCTCTGTGCCGGTATAACCAATATCAGCGGCGTTAATAAATACAGTAGGAATACCTGCATTTATCATCGTGGCTTTTAAAGTACCAACACCTGGTACTTCTAAGTCATCAACTACGTTACCTGTTGGGAATAACGCGCCATCGCCATCAGCCGGGTCTATAAATTCAAGTTTTACTTCAGCTGCAGCAAATGTAACGCCATCGAGCTCAAAGTCGCCGGTTTCTTGTACTTCGCCATTGGTCATAGAGACATGCACTAATATGCTTTTATTAATATTAGCCTGCCACACACGCACAATAGCAACACCGTTATTAGGTACTCTGCTTTTATCAACCAAACCATTACTAATAGCAAAAGCCCCCACTGCTGACGTTAAGTTGCCGCAGTTACCGCTCCAATCTACAAAAGGTTTATCTATAGCCACTTGACCAAACAAGTAATCAACATCGTGGTCGGCTTGCTCACTTTTACTTAGGATTACGGTTTTACTGGTGCTTGATGTAGCGCCGCCCATTCCATCCGTTTGTTTGGTATACGGATCGGGGCTGCCAATAACACGCAGTAATAAATTGTCGCGCGCCTCGCCTGCTACTTGAGCAGGCTTTGGCAAATCAGTTAAATTAAAAAACACACCTTTACTGGTGCCGCCACGCATATAGGTTGCAGGCACTTTAATTTGCGGTTTAAACATAGTGTTTGCCCTTATGCAGATTGCGTTGCTTCTAAAAAGTCTTGAGCAAAGCGTTGTAACACACCACCAGCTGCGTAAATAGAAAGCTCTTCTTGGGTATCTATACGACATTTCATAGGCACACTAAGCACTTCACCGTCTTTACGGGTAATACTTAAATTAACGGTGGCGGCTGGTTTTAAATCACCCGTTACATTGTACGTTTCACTGCCATCCAGCTTTAGGGTTTTACGCGTTGTGCCTGCTTTAAACTCAAGCGGTAAAACCCCCATACCAATTAAGTTAGTACGGTGAATACGTTCAAAGCCCTCAGCTGCGATTACTTCAACGCCTGCAAGTCTTACGCCTTTTGCAGCCCAATCGCGCGACGAACCTTGACCGTAATCGGCACCGGCTACAATAATAAGCGGCTGTTTACGCTCCATGTAGGCTTCGATTGCTTCCCACATACGGGTATTAGTGCCTTGTGGCTCTAGGCGAGCGTAAGAGCCTTGCTTAACGTCGCCGTTTTCATCAAGCACCATTTCATTAAGTAGTTTTGGGTTTGCAAATGTTGCGCGCTGCGCTGTTAAATGATCGCCCCGGTGCGTTGCGTACGAGTTATAGTCTTCCTCTGGGACGTTCATTTTGGTCAGGTATTCGCCAGCAGCGCTGCTTGCCATAATTGCGTTTGATGGCGATAAATGATCCGTTGTAATGTTATCGCCAAGTACTGCAAGCGCGCGCATACCAGTCATAGTGCGCTCACCCGCAAGTGCACCTTCCCAATAAGGAGGACGACGAATGTAGGTACTTTCTGGGCGCCAATCGTAAAGAGGATCGTTATCTTCACCGTAATCTACGGTTAAATTAAACATAGGCTCGTATACTTTTCTAAATTGCTCTGGCTTAACGCTTTGCTTAATTACCGCATCGATCTCTTCATCTGATGGCCATAAATCTTTAAGCGTAATATCGTTGCCTTGTTGATCTTGCCCTAGTATCCCTTTTTCAATATCAAAGCGAATAGTGCCTGCAATAGCGTACGCAACAACTAAAGGAGGTGACGCTAAAAATGCTTGCTTAGCATAAGGATGAATGCGTCCATCAAAGTTACGATTGCCAGAAAGTACAGCCGTTGCGTATAAATCACGTTCGATTACTTCTTTTTGAATAACAGGGTCAAGAGCCCCGCTCATACCATTACAGGTAGTACACGCAAAACCAACAATGCCAAAGCCAAGTTGCTCAAGCTCTGTTAGTAGGTTTGCATCTTCAAGGTATGATTGCACTGCTTTAGAGCCCGGTGCTAATGAAGTTTTAACCCAAGGTTTGCGCATTAAACCCTTAGCATTTGCATTACGGGCAAGGAGTGCAGCGGCAATTACATTGCGTGGATTACTCGTATTAGTACAGCTAGTAATCGCGGCAATAATACATGCGCCGTCTGGCATTAAGCCTTCTTCATTTTCAACAACACCCGAAATACCTTCTTTAGCTAAATCGCTTGTCGATACACGGCGGTGTGGATTAGATGGACCCGCAATATTGCGCCCCACGCTTGATAAATCAAACTTAAGCACACGCTCATATTTTGCGGTTTTTAAGCTATCGCTCCAAAGGCCTGCTGTTTTTGCGTAATTTTCTACAAGGGCAATTTGTTCTTCTTCACGCCCTGTTAAACGCAAGTAATCTATTGTTTTATCATCGATATAAAACATGGCGGCAGTTGCGCCAAATTCAGGCGTCATGTTCGAAATGGTTGCTCTGTCGCCAAGTGTAAGCGCATCGGCACCTTCACCGTAAAACTCTAAATAAGTAGAAACAACACGTTGCTCGCGTAAAAATTCAGTAATGGCTAACACAATATCGGTTGCGGTAATACCGGGTTGGCGCTTGCCAGTTAGCTCAACACCGACAATATCGGGCAAGCGAATATAAGAAGCACGGCCAAGCATTACGCTTTCAGCTTCAAGCCCACCTACGCCCACAGCAATAACACCTAGCGCATCAACATGTGGCGTGTGGCTGTCGGTGCCAACTAAAGTATCTGGGAATGCAATGCCATCTCGGTTTTCAATAACCGGCGACATTTTTTCAAGGTTAATTTGATGCATAATGCCGTTACCCGGTGGAATAACGTCAATATTTTTAAACGCAGTTTTTGTCCAGTTTATAAAATGAAAACGGTCATCATTGCGTCTATCTTCAATGGCGCGGTTTTTTTCAAATGCATCAGGATCAAAACCGGCATGCTCTACCGCTAACGAATGATCCACTATTAACTGCGTGGGTACCACAGGGTTCACTTTTGCCGGATCGCCGCCTTTAGCTGCAATTGCATCACGCAAACCTGCTAAATCAACAAGCGCTGTTTGCCCTAAAATATCGTGGCACACTACCCGCGCCGGATACCACGGAAAATCCAAGTCTTGCTTTCGCTCAATCAGCTGATTAAGTGCATCGGTTAACATGGCAGGGTCGCATCGGCGTACTAGGTTTTCGGCAAATACACGCGATGTATAAGGTAGCGTGGCGTATGCACCTGGCTTAATTGCATCTACGGCTTCTTGCGTATCGTAATAGTCGACGTTTGAGCCAGGTAAAGGTTTACGGTATTGGGTGTTATTAATTATGGTCATGGTAAGGGTTCGCTAATTTGGTGACGGTGTTTGCTCACAGCTAGCGTGTTTAATAAAAAGTTTGAGAAAAACTACTCGCTAGTGGCTATGTGCAATAAAAAAGTGAGCACATGCGTGCTCACTCATTTTTTTAACGTGACTCTATTGGTGTGTAACTACGTGCGTCAGGCCCTGTGTAATCGGCACTTGGGCGAATAATACGGTTGTTAGCGCGCTGCTCTTTTACATGTGCTGTCCAGCCCGTAACACGGCTCATTACAAATATTGGCGTAAATAATTTAGTTGGAATATCCATAAAGTGATAAGCAGACGCATGGAAAAAATCGGCATTACAAAACAGTTTTTTCTCGCGCCACATAATTTCTTCACAACGAACAGACACAGGGTAAAGCACGGTATCGCCCACCTCTGCCGCTAGTTTTTCAGACCACTTTTTAATAATTACATTACGCGGATCAGACTCGCGATAAATAGCATGACCAAAGCCCATTATTTTGTCTTTACGTTCGAGCATGCCCATAATTTCTTTCTCAGCATGTTCAGCGCTTGTAAAACCTTGAATCATATCCATTGCCGCTTCGTTAGCACCACCATGTAATGGACCACGCAGCGTACCAATCGCACCAGTTACGCAAGAATGAATATCAGAAAGCGTTGATGCACACACACGCCCTGTAAAAGTAGAGGCGTTAAACTCGTGCTCTGCGTATAAAATTAGTGATACATTCATTACCTGTGCAAACAATTCACTAGGTGCTTTGTCGTGTAATAAATTTAAAAAGTGTGCGCCAACAGAGTCGTCATCAGTTTGTGTTTCAATGCGTACGCCATCGTGTGTAAAGCGGTACCAGTAACAAATAATACTTGGGAACACAGCAACCATACGGTCGATTGCATCATTGGCTTGGCTAAAATCATTTTCCATTTCAAGGTTACCCAACATTGAGCAGCCCGTGCGCATTACATCCATTGGGTGCGCGTTTTTAGGAATATTTTCAAGCACGGTTTTAAGTGCATCTGGTAAGCCGCGTAAGCTTTTTAGTTTTGCTTTATATTCTGCCAATTCGCTTGTGGTTGGTAACTCACCACGTGAAAGTAAAAAAGACACTTCTTCAAACTGCGCTTTTTCGGCAAGTTCGCTAATATCGTAACCACAATACGTTAAACCAGAACCACTTTGTCCAACAGTACACAATGCTGTTTGACCAGCCACTTGTCCGCGTAAACCCGCGCCGCCTAATGCTTTATCTACCATGATCTTCTCCTATCTTAAATTTGTGTGTGATTGTTGGGCGCATTGAACTTTATAGATTGAAATTTGTTCAATCTAGGGGCGATTAAATCGCGGC
This sequence comes from Pseudoalteromonas sp. SR41-1, assembly GCF_014164015.1. Lineage (NCBI taxonomy): Bacteria > Pseudomonadati > Pseudomonadota > Gammaproteobacteria > Alteromonadales > Pseudoalteromonadaceae > Pseudoalteromonas > Pseudoalteromonas sp. SR41-1. Next base: position 119,402 of record NZ_JACJEK010000014.1, on the reverse strand, counting down.
GCGAAGTTTGTAACCTAGTGGACTAAGTAAAAACCGAGCAACAAAGAGATAATCGTCCCTAGAAAGAACCTAAGGGGCAGCGCATGTTTGGTATTTATGCTGCGTTATCGCCTATTTATGTGGAATAACCACACTTCATAGGCTCTGCCTTGCCTAAAAACCAAACACACTGCTGCAAATTCAACCATTAAAGATTAATACGCCCAAATTATTATTTGTCAGATTTTGATGAAAAAAGTGTGTCGAGTGTGTTCTCGTACGTGTGGTAATCTAAAAAGTCGTAAAGCTCAGAGCGCGTTTGCATATTTTCAATTTGGCTTTGTTGCGAGCCTTCATTTAAAATTGCTGAATACACGTTTAATGCTGCTTTGTTCATGGCTCTAAATGCACTGAGTGGGTAAAGCACCATTTCAACACCTACATCGCTTAACTGCTCTTTTGTGTAAATAGGTGTTTGGCCAAACTCAGTAATGTTTGCCAAAATTGGAACGTTAATCGCTTTTGCAAATGCTTGGTAATCAGCAAGGTCGTGTACGGCTTCTGCAAAAATAGCGTCAGCACCCGCTTCAACACAGGCTGCTGCACGGTCTATCGCGGCGTTTAAACCTTCTTTTTGAAATGCATCGGTACGCGCCATAATATAAAAATCGCTATCGGTTTTTGCATCCACCGCCGCTTTAATGCGGTCAACCATTTCACCTTGGCTTACAATTTCTTTATTAGGGCGATGACCACAGCGTTTTTGCGCTACTTGGTCTTCTATATGAAAACCCGCTGCCCCCGCTTTAGTCATTTCTTTTACTGTGCGTGCAATGTTAAACGCCCCACCCCAACCGGTATCGGCATCCACAAGTAGGGGTAAATCGCTAGCACCAGTAATACGGCGAATATCTTCAAGCACGTTATCAAGGCTTGTCATACCCAAATCAGGCATACCAAACGAAGCGTTTGCAACACCGGCACCTGAGAGGTAAATAGCTTGGTGACCCATTTTTTCAGCCATCATCGCTGTGTAGGCGTTAATAGTACCTACTACTTGTAACGGGCGGTTATTGGCAATAGCGTGTTTAAATTTTAATCCTGCTGACATTACTTTCTCCTCACTTTGAACGGTTGCTACGTGGAGTAACTTATAGTTTTAATCTGTAATTGTGACTGTTTAACTGCTTTTGCTAGCTTTTAACTTTTAGCTTTTAACAGCTTCTGTTTTTTGCGACTAATATCAATCTGTATGCGTATGAGGTCTATTTAACGATAAGAAAATCGTTCTGTAACTAGGCAATAATTTTTATGTTTAGTGGTTCTCGGCAATTGCTCCCTGCATTGCTCTACCTCCTGCATCCATGCAGTCGTAAATAAAAAATTTTTAACGACGTTACGGAGCGATTTAATCCGTTAAATTGTTCGAATACTCATATTGATTGGTATACATCAAATTTGGTTTGAATATTTGCTTGCGATGCACTTATGTGGCGCTTCATTAACATTTCGGCCAGTTCGCCGTCGTGGTTTTCAATGGCGTTAATAATAGCTAAATGCTCATCAAACGCTTTTGATACACGCGGCCCCACCATACCCATTTGTACACGGTACATGCGTATTAATTGATAGAGCTCATTACACAGTAAATGAATTAAATGCGCGTTTTTACTGCCTTGAATAATACGGTAATGAAAATCTAAATCGCCGGCTTCTTGATAATAAGATTCGCCTTCTTTAACACGTTGTGTTTGTAGGTGCTGATTAAGTAATTGCTTTAAACCTTTTACTTCCTCGGGTTCCATATTGTCGGCAGCAAGTCTACATGCCAAGCCTTCAAGCGAACTACGAACTTGGTAAACTTCAATCAAGCGTTCAGCGGTAAGGGCAACTACTCGGCAACCTACGTTAGCTTTACGCTCAACAAGGTAGCAACTTTCTAGGCGATTTAACGCCTCTCTAAGCGTTGCACGGCTTACACCATAACGTTTGGCAAGCTCAGGCTCTGATATTTTACTGCCTTGAACTATGCTGCCTTCAACAATCTCACGGCGCATATCTACAAATACTTGATCTGATGCGGTAGTTATAGGCGCTTCGTTTAAAAATGTGTGTGTCATAAGTTATTTTTTAGATTGTCGACAATTAATGTGGTTACTATGGGCTTATTAAAAAATCATGTCAACCCTTAAACCTATCAAAATGGCTAAAAAACACACCCATTGTCGACACTATTAATCTAAAGTCGTATAAAAATGGTTTTACAATGGACTAATACAGTGAAGTGTCGACAGCGTAATAAATTAGATGTTACGCTTTTTAGCGCTGAAAACACCTCGCATAAATGCTATTATCGCGCTTTATTTTTACAGTATGAGCTAACGCGTGAACGCCAACACTTTTATTCCTGAGCACTTTATTGATGACGTAAAAACCTATTTACCAGCGCATCTAAACTTAGATGACTTTTTAAATGCATGTCGTAGGCCCCTCAGAAAATCTATCCGCGTTAATACATTAAAAATTAGCATTGAAGAATTTGTAAAACGTGCAGCTGAAAAAAATTGGCTGCTAACCCCAATCCCTTGGTGCAGTGAAGGCTTTTGGTTAGAACGCCCCGAAGATGAAGAGCAAAACCTAGCCCTTGGTAATACCGACTTACATCTAAGCGGTGCTATGTACGTACAAGAAGCAAGTTCAATGCTGCCCCCTATGGCATTAAAGCAAAGCATTGAACTCGCAGGCACTCAAAGTAACACCGTGCTTGATATGGCATCAGCACCGGGTTCTAAAACATCGCAGCTAGCAGCACTTATGAATAACCAAGGCGTGCTTGTTGCAAATGAGCTATCGTCATCTCGTTTAAAAGTACTCAGCGCTACATTAAAACGCATGGGAGTAGGTAACTGTGCGCTCTCGCACTTTGATGGCGTTATATTTGGCAACTACATGTTTGAATGCTTTGATAGCATATTGCTAGACGCGCCATGCTCTGGCGAAGGCACGGTACGTAAAGACGCCGATGCACTAAAAAACTGGTCAATAGAATCAAACATTCAAATAGCCCAAGTACAAAAAGACTTAATTAAAAGCGCATTTTACGCATTAAAGCCAGGTGGCACCTTAGTCTACTCAACTTGTACACTTACCCCGCTCGAAAACCAGCAAGTGTGCGATTATTTACTCAGTGAATTTGGCGACTATATAGCGCCTGAGTCACTAAGTGATTTATTTGAAGGTGCAAGTAAAGCCACCACAAGTGAAGGCTATTTACACGTATGGCCGCAAACATTCGATAGCGAAGGCTTTTTTATTGCTAAATTTAAAAAGCACACCAGCTGTAATAATCCAAATCAAACTGTTAAAAAAGGTGCATTCCCGTTTAACGAGTTTGATAAAAAACAAAGCGCCTCGTTTATGCAATCGCTTAAAAAGCACTTTGGGTTAACTAACCTACCTGGCAGCTTAATGCAGCGCGACAAAGAACTGTGGCTATTTCCACAAGGGTTTGAAGCCGTTCAAAATAAAATTAAATATGCACGTTTAGGTATTCAAATTGGAATTATTCATAAAAACGGCGTAAGGCTAACGCACGAGTTTGCAACCGTATTTGGCAATAAGTGTAAAACTAATGTATTTGCTTTAAATAACGAGCAAGCAAATGATTATTTTCAAGGTAAAGATATACGCTTAACTGAGGCAACTCAAACTATAGGCGAAGTGGTATTAACGCTATGTGGCTGCCCTATTGGGCTGGGTAAATGGCAAAAAAATAAGATCAAAAATTCATTACCACGAGATCTAGTGCAAAATACTCAGTTAATAATCTGGGTTTAAACCAAAGTACAAATTACGCATAATTAATCTAATACTTTGTTATCAAATGTAACCAGGTGGCGAAATTAGTTATGCTTTATTGAGGAGCTTTACTATAGTTTTAAGTACTTTCTTCTTCTCCCTAAGAATCCAGAAAGTGTTTTTTAGTTAGCGCAAGGCTCTTAGTGAGCCAATCTATAGCCCAGAGTTTTCCCTAAATCACTCTGGGCATCTTTTTGCCTATGCAAATTTAGTAGGCAAAAAGCAGCGCTTTTAGAGAAGTTATAAATCAGTTCGTTGAATAGCTTACTTGATGACTTCTCATTTACTCCTCATTCTCTTCTCTTTGTGCAAATGTTCTTTTAAGAAAAAGTGATTTAAGGGCTAATTTCTTCTCTGTGTAGCGCGCAGCGCCTCGGTGTTCTCGGTGGTAATATTTTATTTATAAGTAACAAGAAGCTACGCTTCTAACCTGAGCAAGCTCAACGTCTACAAGTAAATAAAAGCAATTTAACTTTACTCTCGGTAGTGGGATTCAATAGCTGACATCTAATATCTGAAACCTAATATCTTTCCCTAACAAAACCTAGTTACAATGTTTTTTAAACATCCAACTGGTTCTGACTCGCTCAAAATGAGCGCCAAATTTAAGCGACAAACATAAAATAGGTAAAGTATCTACCTGCTTAGCAATGTCGAACGCGCGCGAAAACTTATGGCCATGCTTAGCTGCCAGCTTAAGCTCGTTAACATATAACGCTTTATATTTTGGAGGGAGCTGTTGCCAGTTCATTAGCGCAATTTGAATAATACCTAACTGTACATCAAACTTGTAAGGGCCTACCTTTTTAGCCTGCTGAATATACTCATAAACACGTTCGCTTGGCCCTTCTTGGTAACTAACAACTTGTGCTAGTGCAATCCAGGTTTCTGGCCAGCTTTGACGCAGCGCTACCGACTGTAAAAGTAATTGCTCTACCTTTTGGTAAATTGCTAAAACATCGGTGGTTTTATCTGTATCAGCCGCTAATTTAAGCATTTGAACATGTGCCATTAACTGCAGATAGTGCGGATGTGTGGGCTCGAGCGAACTGGAAAGGTTTATAGCATCTTGTGCTGATTGTAAATTTTGTTGGGAGTAATTATTAGCACTGCCTTTTAACGTATTAACAGCATTAAAATACCAAGCGTTAGCCCGCATGCTTTGAAAGCTTGAAAAACAAATCGCTAATGTAATTAGCACAAGCACAACTATTTGAACCTGCTTAAAAAGCTTATTGGTATTATTCATCAAATAATGACGCCGTTAAATTAAATGGATTTGTTACAAACAACTCATGGGCTTTATCTACCCCCATTAAATCACTCACAATTTGCCTAGCTTTACTTAAAATAGGTGGCCTGCGTTTAACCGAATGCGCGTCGCTTGCAATATAGTTCACTAACCCATTTTTAAGCATATCAACACTAATAGCTTTTGCTTGTTCGCCCCACTCGCCTTCAATACTTGACGCAGTTAACTGAAATTCACAACCTAGCTGCTTTAAACGCTCTATGTAAAAGGGTTTTGCTTGTATATCGCGGTTACGTTCTGGGTGCGGAATAATCGTTTTAATATTTTTTTTATCAAGCCACGTAATAAACTTATCGTACCCTTGCGGTACGTGTGAGTGCGGTAACTCAAGTAATACATAATTAGCACCATTTAAATTACCAATAAACGGTAGTTTTTTGCTCATAACCAAGGTCATTAGCTCTACATCTAACCTAACCTCTGCTGCAACAGCTAGTTTAATACCAATATTATTTACTAATGCCTGTGCTTTTAAATTAGCTAGATCGTCATAAATATGCGAAGCAGCGTTATTAAAGCGGCCTAAATGAATGTGCGGAGTAGCTACCATGTGAGTTATACCATCGGCTTGTGCCATTTTTAATAGCGCTAAAGACTCCGTTAAGTCTTTAGCGCCATCGTCAAGCCCAGGTAGTATATGAGAATGTATATCTATCATTCGTTTTAAGCTGTTGATTGCTCAGGTTTTTGTGAGTAATCATGGTAATCGTAGTAGCCGTAGCTGTGTTCATCGTTTGACTTACTCATATCAACTTGATTAAGCACTATGCCAGCAACATGTGCTTTAGACTCAAACAAACGCTCAATACCCGCTTTTATTGGTTTAATACGAGTTACATCAGATTTAACCACATAAATAACCGAATCTGCACTTTGTGCTATAACTAGTGCGTCACTCACTGCCTGAGTGGGCGGCGTATCAATAATAATATGGTCATACTTAGCTTTAAGTAGCTCAAGCAGTTCACTAAAACGAATATTAGACAAAAGCTCTAAAGGGTTACCTGGTATTTGCCCACTTGGCATAATAGCAACACCCGACTGCTCGTCTATATGCACACACTCAGTAAGCTCCTCGGTACCTACAATTAAGTTACTTAAACCTGGGTGAAATACCGGAATATCAAAACGTTTTGCAATACTTGGTTTACGTAAATCGCCATCTATAATTAGCACTTTACCCATTTGTGCAAGCGACATAGCTAAATTAGCAGAGGTAGTGGTTTTACCCTCACCTGGGGAGCTCGAGGTAACCGCAATAACTTTAAGGTCGCGCTCTAACTGGGTTAACAATAGACTAGTTCGGAACGTGCGTACCGACTCGGCAAAACGCCTGTAGTTGTCATCAAGGTAAGCATGTATCGGAAACACACTATTTTTTGGCAATTTAACATGCGGCAACAAACCAAGCATACGTTGTGCTAATTTACCCTCAACATCATTTTTTGTTTTAACTGTATCGTTAAGCGCATCAAAGATAAAACTCATTACTACCGCAAAACCAAAACTTGCCACAAAAGCTAAAATAATAATAAGCTTTTTATTTGGCTTTGCAGGTTTATTTGGTGCATAAGCGCGGTCAGTAAAACGTGCGGCAGCCGAGCTAAAATCACTGGTTACTTCGGTTTCTTTAGATCTCGATAAAAAGGTATTAAATATACTGCGGTTTGTTTCAACTTCACGTTTTAACTGGTTATAGGCAGTTTCTTTACGGGTGATCTCTTGGTATTCTGCACGTATTTTAGCTAAGTCAGCCTCAAGCGCGCTTACGGTACGAGTAATTCGGTTTAGCTCTTTTTCAATGCCGGTAATTAGGCCTTTAATTTGCTTATCTAGGTTAGTTTTTACCGTAGCAAGCTCAGCCTTTGCCGATATAATTTTAGGGTGCTTAGGGCCGTAAACCTCGCTTAATTCACTTACCTTACGCTCTACTAAAATAACCTCGCGTTTTACATCTTGTACCACTTTATGTGATGTAATTTCAGGCATGCTACCTAATAGCTCTAAATTATTATTACCGTATTCGCTTATTACACGGTTAATACTTTGCAGGTTGTTTTTTTCGTTACGGGCCACTAGTAATTGTTGCGACATTTGCTCAAGCTCTTGCGTTACAAGTCCTGCAATACCTTCAATATCTACCAGTTTTTGTGCTTCACGGTAAGCTTGTAGTTTTTGTTCAGAGGTATCAAGCTGAATACGTAGTGCCGATAAACGCGTATTTAACCAATTAGATGCCTGCTGGGTAATACCCATTTTAGCGCGCATTTGGCTTTCTATATATACTTCACCCACTGTATTCGCCACTAAAGCAGCTAATTTAGGATCGCTTGACTCAAAACTAATTTTTACTAATTGAGTATTTTGTATTGGAGAAACACTCAAATTGCTTTTAAATTCGTTTAAAAGATATAACATTTCTAGGTGAGATTTATCTTCCTGAGATAATTCAAGCTCCTTCGTCTGTAGAAAAGGTATAAAAGCTATAATAATATTTGCGAACTCTTTAGAAACTGAAGATTTTGGAATAAAGTCCACATGTGACTTTAGGTCTAGCTTAGTGATGACCTCACGAGCAATACTGTCCGACTTAATAACCTCAAACTGAGTTAGGTAATATTCTTTTTTAGATGAGTCGAGGCCGTAAACTTCATCAAAACTTACAGCCTTGCTTTGCTCTGACTCTATTAACAAAGTTGCAGTGGCGCTGTAACGTGGTGTCATAGTCAAAACTAACATTATAACTAAAATTGTAATAACTATAGCGAAACAAAAAACACGCCATAAATTCCTTTTAATAATATTTAAATAAACACCTAAATCAATAAGCTCACCAGAACTGTCCAAAATTTCATTTACGTCATTCTTCATGTTTAATACTCTTTACAACTTAAAATAAGCGCTGTTCGATTTTTATTGTATCGCCCGCTGCAATTAGGCTGTTTAAACCACCTTTTTGTTGCTGCTGTTTAGTTTGCTCTTTAAATATGTATATTTTATCAACAGATGCACGCTCAGTTAAACCACCAGCAAGTGCTATAGCTTGGTTTACTGTCATAGAAGGTTGATAAGGGTAGGCACCAGGGTCTTTAACTTCACCATGAATATAAAAAGGCCTATATTCAACAACTTGAACGTATACATTAGGGTTTATTAAGTAATCAGGTTGTAAGCCTTGTGTTATAACCTGTTCAACTTCAGAAATGCTAAGCCCCGCTAATTTCACTTTACCTAAAAACGGGTAATTAACCTCACCACTATTACCTAAAAGTGCAGTAACCTCTAAATCAGGCTGGCCAAAAACTTTTATTTCAACCATATCTCCTGCACCTAATACATAATTTTGCTCAGACTGTGCAAAACAAACGCTGCTTAAAAATAGCAGCGTTAAACTAAAAATAAACTTCATTAATTAGCCTTTAAAGCGAATGTAAAATTAACACCTACAATAACGCGGTCAAACTCTATTGCGCTTTGAGTAGAATCTTTATCAATAAAGTCTACATAGGTAGACACCATACCAAACTTACTCGCAATATAGTTCAAACCTAAACGTGCACTTTTGGATTTATCTTTACGGCCTACATCACCAGTATATTGCTCATTAGTGTAATTAACACCAGCAAGTGAGCTTAAATAGTCGCTCCAATTATGTGCCCAATTAATACCATATGTACTTTCTTTTATGTAATCGCCTTCAACTAATGGATCTTTTGCTGCACGACTAGTGCTTAACTGCACGGTCGAATAACTTAATGGCTGCCAATTAACCGCAGCTTCCCAACTTAAACCGCTAAAATCTTCACGCTGAGCCGATATAAAGCTCTTTTTTTGATAACCTAACTTAAACGAGCCTGAGGTAACTGCCGTTGCCTCCCATTCCATACCGGCTAGTAATTTAGTATCGTCAGAATCGCGGCTAATACCATTAGCCTGCATCACATCATAACGATAATCTTCGCGCTTTAACTCTATAAAGGTTCTGCTTGAAGCTTGTGTATTGTAGTAAGCAGTAATACCCATTAACGTTTTATCGTAATCACGAAATTGTGAAACAGCTCTAAAATTTTGGTATTTTTTGTTAAAAAAACCAGCCTGCAGTGCAACTTGGGCTTTTGAGCTTACGGCACCATATTCGTATCGAGCATTAAAATTGTGTTGTTGGTATTCTACCAGCTCGTTAATTGCATCACCTAAGCCTTCAGTTAAACCGCTACCACGTGGCTCATACAACCAATCGGCGCTGGCATTAATATCTAACCTATGTTGGCTGGTAAATTCGTTATGCGTTGCAGCACTTAAATTAACTTGGGTAAAATTATCTGCGCTGTCTTTGTTATGCAAGCTTGTACTCGTAGCTGCATTAATACTGTAATAATTTACGCCATCTTCTATCAGTGCATCAATGTTTGGGGTAATAGTCCATATTAAACGCGACTCTTCATCATTCGGGGTGCTAAAAAAGTTATCATTACTGCTAACTCCTGTAGTTAAAGTAGGCGTAATTTCTGCGCCGTCTTTAGTTATAACACTGCCTGGCTTAAGCGCCGCAAATGCTGGGGATGTAACCCCCATACTTACAATTAAAAGTAAGCCTTTAACCGGATTAGTAAGCGTTTGCATTTTTAAATCCCTTAAATATTGTTAAAAAAATAATTTTTATATCAAACCATAACGACCAATGCTTAATATAGTGCAAGTCAAATTCTACCCGTTTTTCCATTTTATTAAGGGTATCGGTTTCGCCTCGCCAACCATTGATTTGAGCCCAACCTGTTATACCGGGCTTTGCTTTATGGCGTAGCATATAAAACTCTACTTTTTTACGGTACTCCTCGTTATGTGCAACAGCATGTGGCCGAGGCCCCACAATCGACATATCGCCTTTTAAAACATTTATAAATTGCGGCAGTTCGTCTAGGCTGGTGCGGCGTAAAAAACCACCTAATGGTGTTATACGGGAATCGTTTTTAGTGGCTTGAGTTACCACTGTGCTGTTTTCGGTCACGCTCATTGAGCGAAACTTCCACACTTTAATTTTACGTCCGTCAAGCCCGTAGCGGTCTTGCTTAAAAATTACAGGTCCTTTTGAAGTAAATTTAACAGCGAACGCTATAGCAATAAGTATGGGTGAAATAAGCATTAATATAATCGACGACACTACTATGTCTTCGGTGCGTTTTATAAACTCACGCGCACCAATAAAAGGCGATTCAAATACGCTTAGTGTGTCTACGTTACCAACATGCTCTACACGTGCATGTATTAAGTTTGATAGTAAAAAGTCGGGTATAAAATGTACATCTACAGTGGTATCACCCAGTTGCAATAATAGATCTGCTATGCGCTTATCAGCTTTCATTGGCAGTGCAATGTAGAGTATGTCTATTTTTCCCTCGCGTGCTGCACAAATAGCGTTTTGTATTGTGCCTGTTACTTCGTAAGTAGCTACATTATTAAATAATCGTTCTGGCTTACGGTCGTCATAAAAGCCTAAAAACTTAAAACCTAACTCATCGTTTTTTTCAATCTCGTCATATAAATATACCGCCGACTCAGTAGCCCCTACTATGGCAACATTACGTAAGTTCATACCGAGCTTACGGCGATTTCGTTTATATAAATTAACGGCATAGCGCCACGTGTATAAAAATATAATACTAAACAGTAACCATAAACCTAAACCAACTCGTGAAAGTGACTCAGTCAACTTAAAAACAAACATAACAAAAAACAAAGTGGCAAATGCTAAAAACAATGCACTCCAGGCTGTAAAAATCATGTCTCTAAATTTACCTGCACGCCACGAACGATAAGCCGAAAATATTTCAGCGCAGTATAAGTAACTTAAGGCAACAGTTAATATTGCAATCATGTAGTGGGTAGTTAGCTCAAAATGATAAAGAAAACTCGAGCATTGAAAGGCCAAAAATAGCGAAAAAATGTCGAACAATCTATAAAAACTAGCATCTGAGGAGCCGTTAGGCTTAAAAGTCCTTGAAGAGGTCATGCGATTCCATTCCTTTATAGCAAATACTTAGAAGTAGATTTAATAATAATTTTACAATATTTTTGCGAGCTTAGCCATACATTACTATTAAGTTCGAATAACAGAAAAATTTACATTCTAACGAAAAAAGAACAATTAGGATAAGGTGAGTTTAATTAAATAGGCTCTTAAACCGAGACCAAACACCAAATGAATATCCTTCAAACAAATCAATTCCCAACGCAGATTTAATCAAATAAGCTATTAATGTAAATGATAATAGTAGTAGAAGTGCAAGCACACTGGTAAAAAAAACTTTTAATAATAGAGAGATTTTTTTACTCCCCTCACTAAGCACTCGCCTATTACGACCACCTAAAAAAACTATATAATAACGATATCTAAAAAAGCTGAGTACGCCGCGAAAGTCAACACTATGTTTCCCCCACTGACGAGCACCTATCGCAACTTTTAGATACATTAGCTGCTCATCAGTAAAGGTTTCTTGAATGTTTTTTGGCATTCTTTGTAAAAAACTATTTACTGCGGGATCATTTTTTATGTTCAAGTTAAAGCTCGCTGAAAGTTTAGTTTATTTATCTTATAAAACATCGAATTAAGGAGTTACTAATATTAAATATAACGTTAAACCTAACCGTTATTTGAACATTAACTTAATGTACAACTTAATAAAAGCATTTTGAAGCGTAAACCTCAACCTAAATGTAAACTCGATTGGATACAAATATTCGATACACTACTCCAACACCCTGCACATTTAGAATACATAACAGCTTTTATAAATATTAATTATAGATCTATAATAAAAATATTGTTTATCATGGCGTTTAATAAAATATCTTTTAGGTTTAATTCCTTTTGTGTCTAAAATATTATCTAAAATTCCATGTTGCTATTCCGCTAGAAATTTAATTTATTAGCTGAGTCCCGGGCATATACGGCATTAATTGGTAAATCTTTACTTATCAGGGCTCCGGCTCCAACAATTAAGCTCGAACCAATTGTTACTCTAAGTATAATAATACAGTTACTTCAATGAAACGTTACCCTTTAGTACTGTAGGTTTTACATCATCAATAGCCGGATATTCATTACAATACCATCATGATTTACAAAACCATTTAAGGTAATGCTGACATTGTTTTCGACACTTATTAAATATGGCTCTTAATCAAAATCGAGATGACCAACGTACCGTCAACCTTTCGCTACTGCCCCACCAAACTTTCGCAGAAGTGCTACTTGACTAAGAACTTTGCGCGTGTAGTCTAATTATGACTCAAGTATAGCAAGTATTTTTTATGGGTTACGTTTAATTTTTGACATTTTTGAATCTTGAATTAGGGATTATTTCGCTTCAGATTAATTAAACAATTGAGTACAACTTTAAAGCTTTGGAATTTTAGATTTTTGTAAATTCATCATAGTAGTTATTAATGATTAGCATTTGATAATATGTGAAATAAAAAACCTTACATTCGAGACGTTAAAGCACATAGTCACTTCATTCTTATATAAAGTCGTCTTTATTAAAAATACAGATTATAGGGGCAATGAAAGAGTATATCCATTTTCTTTACAACTGTGTCACATCCTTGAAATAAATAAAATTATATACCTGTAGCAATACTTAATAGAAATTTATATAGTTTATTAACTATATAATATGCAATTAAAAAACTCAAGCAATCAACTTAGAAATATTTTTTAGATAAATGGATTATAGCAAAGAAGAATAAAGCTATTAGTAGAGTATGTTTGTTAGAATAATATTTTTATAATTTGGCTCTTAAAAGCCATACTTTAATAATCATTAAATAATAAAACTTCCAGTTTTTGATTAGATAATTTCAATGATTACGTATGAATCTCATGTCCACCGTTCCTCAAATAGGTAATCCAGTTAACTTTAGCTTAATTAATTCAGTGAGTTATAATTAAATAAAGTTTAAGCTTTCAATTGAGTCAAACTTTACTATAATAGAAGCAGAAAGTGATAAAGGCAAACTTGGTGAAAATCAAGGACGCAAAGCTTCCGGCCTAAAGTAAATACTTCATTTATTATGGTAGCGGGGTTACCGCATAGACACTAGTTGAAATTCATAACTATACCTTTGTTTACCTATTCATTTTTCAAACCTATTTGAATATTAATTTACTAAAGGTATAAATCATGAAAAAATTTATTATAGTATCATCGTTCTTCTTATTTTCATTTACATTACAAGCAAATACAGCCTTTATTAGTCCTGATGGTTCTGGTAATGGTTATACAGCGAATTCTCCTGCGTCCATTAGTAATCTAAACAATTTATTATCTGACACATCATTAAATAAAATCAATTTGCTTCCTGGAACTTACTCACAAACTGATGCTCTAGTACTTAATCAAGGTAGTCATCCAATGGAAGTTGTTGGGCTTAATAATGTGACATTTAGTAGCAATTACAATTTTTATTCAGGTGGTAACTCAGGGCTTGTTATTGCTCGTAGTAATATTTCATTTAGAAACTTATCATTTTTAAACACCAGGTATTGTTTCCGGTTTAAAAATAATAATGTTGAAAACGTAAACATTGAGAGTGTTAATGCTTACAACAACTCTAGTTGCATAGAATTTGATAGCAATATTGATAAGTATGTATCTAATATTTCGATAAATAACTTAAAAAGTATGGGTTATTACAAGGCTGGTATACGCATAAATGGTTCTGACACCCATAATATTAGTATTTCAAACACAATTTTAGATGGTCTAGCGACTTCTACTGAAAATGAAAGAGATTGTCACATTTCAGGTATTCTTATAGATGGATATTCTAAGGATATATTAATAGATAATGTATCTATATCAAACAATATCGGTGGTATTGAAGGGTGTAGAAGCTACCAGCAAGGTGACGGAATAGTCTCAAATACAAATACCAGCAATATAACTATTAATAATACAGTAATTTCAAATAGTAGAGATGCAGATCTAGATCTTAAAGGAAAAAATATTACTTTAAATAAAATAAAGTCATTATCAGGTAACGAAGCAAGGTATAACTTAAAATTATGGAACAATGAATTTACATGCACCGAATGTTATATAAATACAGCAAACGTGTCTGCTTTAATCGCCTTTGATTCTCATATTAGGATGTTAAATTCAACCGTAAAAGTTGATGAATCTGCGAGACTATGTGATTTACGCTACTTAAACACAAATACAACTGCAATTGATTTTGTTAATACTAATTTCTCATATTACGGTGACTTAGCTTATCAACCAAATAATCTAACTCAATGTAAATAAAATTACCTTTAATTTAAATGCAAACCCAGAATTGCATTTAAATTTATCTAGAGGTTAAATATATTAAATTAAAGTGTTTCTGGTGTTTACCTACCGAAAATAATATTTCAAATAAAGTAATTCATATCTATTTATAATATGGGATATTACATTCATTTACTATTTCGTAATTTACCACTAAAAGGAAATGCTAATATATTAGATTTTTTAACTATTAATTGATGGAAATAAAATGTACTTAAAAGGGTAAAAATACAAATTTTCAAAAACTAAATCAGTATAGGGAGGGTATACTTAGACATTATTAAAGAATAACAATAACAGGTTGATGTAACAAATAGATTGTATAAATAGCATCGGAAAGGAGTTTTATTTTTTCACTTTTATTTCGACCGATATAAGAAAGTAAAGAGATTGATGCTATCCCAAAAAAGGCTCCTATGAATGTAACAAAAACTTTAGTAGAAGATAGTTAGTTGCAGATAACAATAAAGACAGAGAATAAAATAAAGCGCTTGTAAATACAATTTTAGCCATTGTTAAATTTATATTCATTAATTCAAAAAATGCATCTCTCTCTTTATACAAATACATACCAAGAATAAAGTAAGGAGCATAATCAAGAAGAGCTCTTGTTGAGATAAATAAAATTTCAGGTTTTATTATGCAAACCAAACCAAAAAGAAAAACCGAGGAAAGAGGTGTAACTATGAAAGAAAATAGTATATTTTACTGTTATTAACATTCTTACTTTTACAACATAGGGTCAAAAGAAAGTAAAAACATAAATAATATATAGCTAAATTACCTATAAACCAAAGGTGTCCCATCCAATCACCTTTGAGAATATAGTTGTAAACTCCGCTGTAGTGTTCATTGAAACTATAATAATTAAATACTGAATTAATTGTACCTCCAGTGAATATTAAAGGAATCATAACTCGGTTTAATCTGTCTCGAAGAATATTTTTAGAAATCCCTTGTCAAATACTAAAACGTAAAAAACACAAATTATATAAAATACCTCCATACGAAATAATTTAATAAAGTCAGTAAAATAATTAAATAAAATATTTCCTGAATCATTAAATATCCGCCAATCCGGCTGATATTTATATATCAAAGAAGCATGAAAAAAACACCAACAATCATCAATACTGAACTCGTATAATCCAAACCATGGTAGCGAAGGTTTATTATTCTAACTATTATTGTTGTGTCTAAAAGTTTCAGACAAGTTTAAAATTGACTTAAGTAATAACCATGGCTTTAAAAAGCCAGCTAATCGGAATCTATACTCTTTGCGGCATGCTAAACTAAATACAGCTCCAACAATATCTACAATAAAAAATGAGAAAATAATAGAGTAAATAGTACCCAATAAGCCCCACAATTCCATAAACAACAAGCCAGTGCTTAAATTACTAATAAGCAAGCCTAAAGATCTATAAATTAATATTTTGTTATAATTAAGTGATATAAAATATACTCCAGCTAAAGTGTTTCCCAAAGAAAACACTAGAGTTAAACAATACAAAGGTAAAAATTGGACTATATTTTCGGTACCGTCGATAATGTAAGGTAAAATAATAGGTAAAACAAATACAGAACATATCGTTATTCCCAAATATAAATACGAAAAAGCTCTATTTATATGAGTGTACAAAATATCTCTGCTTAATGTGCTTTTCATTAGTAGTGGAATTATAACAACAGGAAATACTTGCGTTGGGACTAAAAGTATTTCCAGCATTCGTGTGGAAAAAGCAAAAACAGCTGTTTCCTCACTTCCTAAAACATTAAATACTAATAACGTGTATATCTTCCCTCCAAGTAAGGCGATTATGTACGTAGATGCGAACGCTGCAGATGTGTAAAAAAAAGCCTTTAATAAATCTTTTTTCAACATATTGAACTTAAAGTCAAAACCTGTTCTCTTGATAAATGCAAGTGTAAAAAGACAATGCTCAATTAGGGTAATTAATCCAATAGTCTCTAACGTCGCTCCGTTATAAATTGCAGTCACTTTTGTAATTAATCCAAATAAATAAATCAAACTTTTCATTTTTGAGATAAATTTATTTTCAGAGTTCATCTCTAATTTGTATTCATTTAGTCTGAAACTAATAATTACTGTTACAAGGCTATAGTAGATAAAAAACAAACTATTATAGTACCATCCTAACCCTAAAAAAGTCAGAGCTATTGGGGTTATAAATAAAAGCCTAAGTACATAAAGAGAGCTATAAACTTCTTTCTTTGTGTGACTTTCAGTATCTGTATAATTACGCCTAAATACATTAGGAGTACCAAATTCAGCTATTGCTAAAAGTATCGTAGCTATTGATATATAATATGCATAATACCCATACTCACTCTTTCCCCATACTTTCATCATACATAATACGAGTATAATAGATGAAAAAACTTGAATAATTCGGTGTAATGAAGAGTAAGAAAACTGCTTCGCAAAACTCATATACTTATTTACTCTGTGTTACGCTAAAAGAACGAAATTGCATAGGACCTCTATCTGATACTTTTCTAGCCGGTAATCCTGCTATAGTTTGATTTCCTTCTTTAAATGATTTGTTTACAACACTATTTGCACCTATTCCAGTATTATCGCCAATAATAATATCCCCATACAATTTTGCCCCCGGGCCTATATAACAATTATCTCCAATGATTGGGACATGTAAGCTATTATTAGTTGCTGCTCCAATATTGACACAAACATGGACTCTACAATTAGTACCTATTCTTGTATGAGAGTTAATAACGATGGTGCCGATGTGAGCAATTGATAAACCCGCTCCAAAAGTATTAACGGGTATTGTAAAGCCAAATTTTTGCCCTACTTTTTTTGAGTAAAACCTGAATAATAACCCCAAAACTCTACCAGCAAAAGATTTATGGCAATTAGTCCAATATTCGGCTCTTCTTAAAGCTCTTTGAAAACGCCAGATATCGTGAAATAGCCATTCTTTAAAGCTATCTTTAGCACCGAGACTTTTTTTATCTTCTAATAAATATCTTTTATAATCATGCTTAGACATAATCATAATTTTCTGCCCCTTAATTTGTTATTGCGAACCGTATGTTGATTATATATTGTCAATGCTGTTATTAAAGCGTAAAGAGTAGACCCCTCTATTTGCCAAAGTGGCATAGTTGCTAAATTCAAAATAAAAAAACCTAAATGACAAGCTAACAGACGACTACTTATTTCTGTTTTTATAACATTTTTATTATTTATTATTTTTAATAGCCACAAAATTGGAGCTGTTAATAAAAATACAAAAGATACAAGCCCTAAAATCCCATACTCAAATAAGTACGAAACAAAAGAGTTATGGGCGTACTTTTCAAAATAGTTCTTCCAGTTATCTGGTCCAAACCCGAATATGTGAACTTGTAATCCAGAGTTAACATACTCAGTAATATATAAACTCCAGTAATATACTCGAGCCGAAAAAATATCCTGCTGACTTCTTGAATAATATATTGCTGGCTTTATAAGATCCCCAGCCTGATTAATTACAACAACAATATCTGAAAATCTTTCACCAAATAAAACGACTAAAACCCCACCGAAAACTACAACCGCAATTGTCAAAAATAAAGAAACAGCCAGCCTTTGAGTTTTTATTAGTGAGTAGGTTACTTGAGTCCACATGTAAAAAATAAGCACAGGTAAACACGCGAGTAATGTTGTTCTATAATTAGTCATTATTAAACTAAATATTGAAATTATTATTAATACATTTTGAAATTTTATTTTTTTCTTTGGAACAAGTGTTAACATACAAAGAAATGTAAATACTAAAATAGAAAATACCGCTTCGTGATTGTAACCACCAACAAAACTCACTGATCCATCCGCCTCAGTAGCTTTACTTTGCCCCAAAAAAATAGATATAACTTGCAAAACCACCGGCATACCTAATGGAATTAATATATAACGTATTGCAACACTCGTTTTTAAATAATTTATAGCAATAAAAAAATGCATAGTAATCGCGATAAAATATATCCATTTTGTTATTGCTGAAATAAACCCAATTATACTAACGTTTACTAGAGCACTTATAAAAATACATATAATAAAAATATACACCGGTGTTAATTTTTTTATTAATAATATTTTTATTGGTAATAAAAAAATCCCAATACTCGCAACTATAATAGCGGCTAAAGCATTTATAGATAATCCAGCAACTATTGGTGGAAATGTTATCTCATGAAAAGCAGAGAGAAAATACCTCAACCAAATAGCCAAACCTACAAACAGTAAACTAGTATTTTTAAGCTTAGCCCCTTTAGTTGCGGTTATGTATAAAAAAATTAAGCCCACTATAAGGGCTATAATCGTCCACATATTTAGCTATCATCTTTTGCGTTAATGCAAGACAACGCTGCGTTGTAAAATTTATTAGCGGTGCTTTCCCAAGAGAAATTACTTTGTGCATGCTCCTTCAACTTAACACCAAGATTAAAACAAAAATCTTTATCATTAGATATTTTCATAAGACCAGACTGCAGTAAGTCTAAATTATCTGCAGGGAATACTGCCCTATCATCATCAAGAATATCTGTGTTAGCTTTAATATCAGCGGCTAAAACTGCTTTACCATTTATCATTGCAGAAAGAATACTGTTAGACATGCCCTCTAAGATTGATGGCGATATAAAAGCTCTACTGTTTTTCAATAAAGCTTCCAATTCTTGTTGCCCTAAATGTCCAACAAATAAAATATCTCCATTTGCATCACTAATCTGTTTATTTAGGTACTCTGGATCTTTAGAGTTACCGCCAGCAATAACCAATTTCATTCTACGTTTTTGAGATATATTATTATGTGCATTAACCAAAAGGTGTAACCTTTTTACAGGATCAATCCTTGCAGCGAATAACATATATTCGTCAGGAATTAAATTATATTTACTGAGCGTATTTACAGCGTCAACGTTAATTGATTTAGCACCGTTTGGTACAAACAAAGCATCAGATCTGTATTTGCTATAGATCTCAATCATTTCTTTACTATTAGCCGTAAATACATTTGCAAAACGCCAAGCACAATATTCACCCATGCGTAAAATGTTACGACTAACAAATCCCCACTTATCTCTTGCGCTATCAATTGCCCTTAGGCTCGATACAACTTTTATTCCGCTTAAACGTAGTAAAGGTGTAAAAATACATGGTCCAGAAGCAAATACAAAAACTACATTTGGTCTACTTATAAACATTAAGTGCAAAACACACCAAAAAATAATTCCGTGTTGTCCTAGTTTTTTATAAATCCAACTTGGACTATTTACTGCTTGTACATTTTTTATAATTTCTTGATTTACTTTACTAAAGTCTTCCGTTTTTGTTCCATAAACAGTAACTTTTGTATTTTCTTTCTGACTTATTACATCTGAAATTTCTCTAATAGCATTCTCTACCCCACCATAGTTTGAGTAAATTCCACGACCGCCTAAAAAGGCTAAACGAATATTTCTCATATCAATGGCTTCTCATTATTTTGGTTTGCTAATGTATTTACTATTATTTCAACAAATTTATCGCGAAATTTATCTGGCGAATAATCCTGAACTCTTAAATAACTTTTTTTAGCTAATTTATTTTTTAAACTTTCATTAAGACTTAAGGTGCGTATAGCTTTCGACAAACCTATTTTGTCCTTAACGTTAATCATTATCCCGTACTCAGTTTCAACATACTCTTCAGCAGGAATAAGCTGATTTAACTTTAGAATCTCACTAGGACCATCAGTGCAATTAGTACTTATTACAGCTTTTTTTAAAGCCATAGCTTCTACTAATGCATTAGGAAAGCCTTCTAAACTTGAAGGTAATATAAAAAAATCTGCATTTTTAATATAAACATAAGGATTTTTTTGAAACCCCATAAAATGGATTTTTTTCTCTAATTTTAAGCTTATTACTTTACATTTTAAACGCTCAAGTTCTGGACCTTCGCCTAATATTCTAAGGTCTTCTTTTATATCTGCTAAAGCATAAGCATCGATTAAAACATCAAAACATTTTGAAGTAACTAACCTACCCATGACTGCTATGTATGGTTTAGTAATGCTAACATTTGAATCTTTCGCAATCTTTTCTATCATATTAATATTGACAGGGTTATGTAAAGAAACAACATTTTTGGGGTTAATAAAATAATTTTCAATCAAACAGTTTTCTACACCTTTTGATACTGCAATAATCTTATCTGCTTTTCCGTAAACCAGCTTAGTTACAATTTTTTTTATATAATAAAAACGTTTATTTAATCTTCCATCAGTATTACTTCGTTCGCTTATGATTGACTTGTAACCAAAAATAAGAGAGCCTAAAACATTAAAAAAATTAGCCCTTGTTAAAAAACTAACTACATACGTAGGTTTTTCTTTTTTTATTAGCACTAAAAAATCAATTAAATTCTTTAAGCTAGGTCTTGGTCCGTTTAGCTGGTTTAAATGTATTTCTGATGGAAGTTGATAAGCAACTTTTTTATCATCGAGTAAAATAACAGAAAAACTATTTAGTGTTTCTGATTCGCTTTGAATTTTAACTAAATTACTAAATACTCTTTCAGCACCACCGCCTTCAAGTGAATTTATTAAATATATACCTTTCAACGTTATTTTCTCTTTTATGAATTATATTTCTTATACCAATTAACAAACTGTTGCATACCGTATTCAATGTTTGTATTAGGTTTAAAGCCAACTTCTTTTTGTAGGCTATCTATATCTGCGAATGTTGCTGGTACGTCACCTGCTTGCATTGGCATATAATTTTTGTCGGCTATTTTACCTGCCGCTTTTTCAATTGACTCAATAAAGGTCATTAATGCGATAGGTTCGTTATTACCAATATTAAACACACGGTATGGTGCTTTACTAGATTCAGGTGAAGTGTTGGTATTATTTGCATTACGCACAGGAACCACATCTTGAATACGTATTATGCCCTCAACTATGTCGTCTATGTATGTAAAATCACGCTTCATTTTACCGTTATTGAATACTTTGATCTCGCGGTCATTTAAAATAGCATCTGTAAATAAGTAAGGTGCCATATCTGGGCGACCCCAAGGACCATACACGGTGAAAAATCGTAAACCAGTCGTTGGTAAATCATATAAATGGCTATAACTATGAGCCATTAGTTCATTCGACTTCTTAGTAGCAGCATAAAGTGATACCGGATGATCTACTGCGTCATCAGTCGAAAATGGCATTTTTTCGTTCATGCCATAAACAGAGCTTGATGATGCATACACTAAATGCTGTACTTTATTGTGGCGACACCCTTCTAAAATAGTAGCAGTGCCCACTAAGTTAGAGTCAATGTAAGCCATTGGGTTTTCTATTGAGTAACGCACGCCAGCTTGCGCTGCTAAGTGTATAACGCGGTCAAATTTTTCATCTTTAAATAAGTTGGCTATGCCGTCTCTGTCGGCTAAATCCATTTTTACAAAACGAAATTGAGTAAGGTGTTTAATACGCTCAAGCCTTGCATGTTTTAATGCAGGATCGTAATAGTCGTTTAGGTTATCTAGCCCTACTACTTCGTGGCCATCGTTACATAAGCGTTCAGCTACAAAATTACCAATAAAGCCTGCGGCACCTGTTACTAAATATTTCATTATTTATTCTCCTAGAATCGATAAACCGCGACCAATGCCGTAGTACTTAATTAATTTTTTATCCATGCGTTCAGGGTCAAATAAGTTACGCCCATCAAATATTACTAACTCGTTTAATTGTGATTTAATTAAATCAAAGTCTGGTGCTCTAAAATTTTGCCATTCGGTACAAATTACTAACGCATCAGCATTATTTAAAACCGATTCTTTAGTACCCATTAAGCTTAAATCTGTACGGGATCCATAAATACGCTGTGTTTTTTCCATTGCCTCTGGGTCGTAGGCTTGTACATTTGCGCCCGCAGCCCAGAGCTGTTCCATTAATATTCGACTAGGCGCTTCACGCATATCGTCGGTGTTTGGTTTAAAGCTTAATCCCCATACTGCAAACGTTTTGCCTTTTATTGCACCAGGGTTATTTGCTAAATCAAAGTGTTTGCTAATGTATTCAAACATTTTATTTTTTTGTGCGTAATTTACCGCTTCAACAGCTTTTAGTATTTGTGATTCGTAGCCTATCCCATCGGCAGTGCGTACTAATGCTTGAACGTCTTTTGGAAAACACGATCCACCGTAACCACAGCCTGGGTATATAAACTGAAAACCAATACGCGAGTCAGAACCAATGCCCTGCCGGACGCTTTCTATGTCAGCCCCTACTCGTTCTGCGATGTTAGCCATTTCGTTCATAAAGCTTATTTTGGTTGCTAACATACAATTGGCAGCGTATTTGGTTAGTTCAGCACTTTTTATATCCATAACAATTATTTTTTTCGTGGTTACGGTTGAAAGGTGCGTATAACTCACGCATTTGTTCTTCAGCTGTTTTTGAATCGGTTCCAATTATTATGCGTTCTGGGCGTTTGCAGTCATTTACTGCGGCGCCTTCTTTTAAAAACTCAGGGTTTGACACAACAGCAAATTCTAAATCGCTTTTACGTACATTAAGCACACTTTGTATTTTTGCTTTTACTTTATTTGCTGTACCTACTGGTACAGTTGACTTATCAATAATTACTTTAGACGTAGACATATGAGTAGCGATTGTTTCAGCTACTTTGAGTACGTATTTTAAATCAGCTGAACCATCCTCGTCTGGCGGTGTGCCTACTGCAATAAACTGTAAATCACCGAATTCAACACCAAACTTAACATCGGTTGTAAATATTAAACGCCCGTCAGCAAAGTTTTTTTCAACTAAAGGTGTTAAGCCAGGCTCATAAATAGGAATAATGCCTTTTTTAGGTTGTTTATACGCGTTTCGTCAATATCTACACAACATACATCGTGCCCTGCATCCGCCAGCACAGTAGCTTGTACTAAGCCTACGTAACCTATACCATAGAATGTAACTTTCATATTCTAGCTTCTTTTAATTTATTATTTAAATAAAGCTTAACGTACTTACTCAGTTTAACTTCAATATAAGTATACATAAGCTTTGCTAAAAGCACTGAGACAATAAAAGCCACTAGTGCAGCCGCTAACTTTGGAATGTTAGCATTCATCATTTTTGTAATTATTACATAACCTATGTTTTGATGAACTAAATATAATGAATAAGAGATTTCACCCATAAATATAAAAACTTTGAATTTTAGGAATTTAAGAACATCATAGACACCTAATAAAAAGAAAATATAAATAAAACCGTAAGCTATGAAATCCTCATTTTCATTATTAATAAATAACACAGTAAAAATTAAAAGAATCTGAAATACATTTCTATATTTTAAATATTCCTTTTTTAACTTATATGTCATTACTCCGAGCAAAAAGAAACTGACATAATTAATGAAAAATAATTTCCCTATAATTTTATAAATATTTTCAGGTAATAATTCAACAGTAAAAGATAAAAATAAAAATGAAAAAAGTGTGAATATCAAAAGATCTATTTTTTTAAATAAGATCAAAACGAAACACCAAAAATAAAATGTAATTTCAACAGTTAATGTCCAATAAACTCCATCAACGTGTGAAATACCCAAAAACTCTTGAAACATTAATAAATTTAATAAAGCGTTAAATACTCCAACCTCACGTCCTTGAAGACCAAATATGTAAACAACTGTAAAAGTAATAATTACAGCAAAAAAATATGTTGGGTATAATCTAGAAAAGCGACTAACAATGAAACTTACTGGCTTGGTTTCCTTACTTATAGACATAAAAATAACAAAACCACTTATCATAAAAAACAAATGAACGCCAAAATGACCAAAGTAAGTCCAATCCATTTCATTAGAGCCAGTGTTATATATTTCATCTATACGGTAGAAATAATGATAAATAACAACTGACAATGCGGCTATGCCTCTTAAACCATCTAGGCTTAATTGTCTAATATGTTTCATTTATAATTACTTAATAGTTCCATGGCTTGTTTAGTAAACTCTTCACCCATATGGCTTGATTGCATTGCATATTCTACATTGGCAAGCATATAGCCCAACTTAGAACCACAATCGTGCGACTGGCCTTTTAAGTGGTATGCTTCGAGTGTTTCTAGGTGGCGCAATTGTAATAAAGCATCGGTAAGTTGTATTTCGCCGCCTGCACCTGGTGGGGTGTACTCTAGTAAATCCCAAATAGTAGGCGATACAACATAACGCCCTGTAATAGCTAAATTACTCGGTGCTTCATCGTTATTTGGTTTTTCGACCATGTTTTTAATTGCAGCATTTTCGCCTGCATTTACTTTTTTACCGGCTATATCAACTACACCATACTGATGCACTTGCTCTTTTGGTACTGGCTCTACCATTACTTGGTTGTAGCCCGTTTTGTCGAATCGGTCGATCATTTGGCTTAAATTGTCGGTTTTTGGGTTTGATTTATATTTATCAATAATTACGTCTGGTAACATTACTGCAAATGGGTTATTACCAACAATTGGGCGCGCTGCTAAAACAGCATGGCCTAAGCCTAGTGGTGCTGATTGGCGAACCGAAATTACGGTTACATCTTTTGGCACTATTGAGCGAACCTCTTCTAGTAAACTACGCTTTACGCGCGCCTCTAGTGTGGCTTCTAGCTCAAAGCTTGTGTCAAAATGGTTTTCAATTGAGTTTTTTGAAGCGTGTGTAACAAGCACAATTTCTTTAATGCCAGCCGCTACAGCTTCGTCAACTACGTATTGAATTAAAGGTTTATCTACCAGAGGAAGCATTTCTTTAGGGATGGCTTTTGTGGCTGGCAACATACGTGTTCCAAGGCCAGCTACAGGTAATACGGCTTTTAAAACTTTCACTTTAATTCCTTTCATTATTATTTTGTAAATATATAAAGAAGAAACTAAAGTTTACTTCCATATAACGTGCTTCACATACCTTGTGTTAGGATTATTATACACGCCATACTATTTGACTCAATAAATAAAACATCCTTTTAGGTTGTTTTTTTGTTAACTTTATGTTGCACCAAACTGGTCGGGTTGAGTCATATTGGGGCATCTAATTCTTTTTGATGATCTACCTTTTTAAAAGTAATAATACTATACTGATTAATGTCGTTTATTAGGGATTACCAACTTAAGGAACATTTGTGCGCTTAGGGCTTTGCATTTTATTTATTGTCTCGTTTTTTGTATGCGCACAAGATATGCTTTTGTATTTGCGTAATAGCGATATTATTACCCGTGCACAGCAACAGTATGGCAACGAAGGTCATAAACGAATTAAAGATTGGCTTAACTTTATTGATGACTCGGCTGATGAAAGCGAATGGAAAAAAATTCACCTTGTTAACGATTTTTTTAATAAAAACATTAAATACAAAAGCGATAAAGATCTTTGGCAGCAAAAAGACTACTGGGCTACCCCACTAGAGAGTTTAGGTGTTGGTATGGGCGATTGCGAAGACTACGTTATTGCTAAATACTTTACGTTAATAGCGCTAGGTGTTCCTGAGGATAAAATTCGTTTAATGTATGTCCGACAGCGCACAGTAAACCAGCCCCACATGGTACTTATATATATAGAAGATCCAAACAGAATTCCCTTTGTTTTAGGTAACTTTAATACTAAACTGCTGCCCGCAAATAAGCGCCCCGATTTAACGCCTATATACAGTTTTAATGGTCAAGGACTATGGTTAGCAAAATCGAAAGGGTTAGGCAATAAGGTAAAAAATAGCCGTGGTGTGTCGGCTTGGAATACTATGCTAGAGCGAATTGAACAAGGTGAGCTTGCTCCCATTAAAAGTAACATTAAAGGAACTACCAGTTATGTCTCGACTTTTTAAAAATGGATTGAGTCTTAAAACCCAAGTTTACGGTTTAATAATCGTTATTTCGGTTGTTTCATTTGTGGTTAGGGTAGTTACAGATGTTGAAACCACCCGTGATTACTTACAAACCCAAATGGGAAGCCATGCCCAAGACACTGCTACTAGCTTAGGGCTTTCTATTTCGCCTTACTTAGATCCAGAAAACTTAGTAATAGCTGAAACAATGGCTACTGCTATTTTTGATTCTGGTTACTATAAAGAAATTAAATTTACAAATTCACAAAGCCAAGTTGTATTTGATCTGGAAAATCCTAAGCGTGTTGAGTCTGTGCCTAATTGGTTTATTGCTTTAAGTAGTTTAAAAGCACCCACTATGCAGTCGGAACTAAATAATGGTTGGATTATGGCGGGTATACTTGAGGTTACAAGCCATACTGGACAGTCTTATGTAACGTTGTGGGAGCATACAAAACGCAGTTTTTATGGTTCTTTTTTAATACTAATTACCTCGCTTGCAGTTGCCTTTTTAATATTACGTGAAGTATTTAAGCCTTTAAAAGCAGTTGAGCATCAAGCTCACCTTGTTACTCGTAAACGCTTTACATTAAACGAAGAAATACCTATTGCACGAGAGCTACGCACTGTAACTAAAGCTATAAACAATATGGTTATTAACTTACAAAGTACTTTTGATTCTTTAACTAAACAAACCCAAGCCTTAACAGAAGAAGTTTATATTGATTCTTTAACAGGGTTAGGTAACCGAAAGTTATTTGAAAATCACTTTAGCTCGGTTGTAGACACAATAACCACCGATGCGCCACTCACTGCAATGATGATTACTCTACCTTCACTTACAAATATAAACCAAAGTGTTAGTTATCAAGATGGTGACGCGCATGTAAAAGATGTGAGCGTTATTCTTACTAAAATTATTGGTAACCTTACTAACTCTAAAATATTTAGGTTAAATGGTAGTACTTTTATTGCCCTTATACCTTACGATACGCAGTTTTTAAATAGAACTCGCTTAGAAATTACCGATGCTTTTAGTAAACAAAAAAATAGCTTACACGTTAATGGGTTTGCTAATTTTGCAATATTGGAAGTGAATAAAGGCTCGTCTATTGGTAGTGTTTTATCTGCTTTGGATACGGGTAGTACTATTGGCGATACAATAGAAACTAACAAAATAGATAAAGACACGCTATTTAGTGTTAAACAATGGCGTACACTTATTCAGTCGATTATTGACTCTGGTGAGGTTAGCTTTTCGGTGCAGCCAGTTAAACGCGCTAACTCACAAAATAAGCAGTGTTACTTTGAGGCTTTTGCCCACTTTACCCATGAAGGTGAAAAGGTTAATAATGGCCATTTATTTGCTATGGCCGAAAAGCTTAATTTAACCGAAGAGTTAGACAAAAAAATAATTCGTAACTTTGTAAACGTTAAAGAACAATACCCTGATGACGTATTTGCTTTAAACGTAAGTAAGGCATCTTTATATTCGGCTGATTTTATACAATGGCTTACCCTTTATGCCCACACTAAACCTGTTATAAAAACTAACCTTATATTTGAGTTACATGAAATTAGTTTACTTTATAATGTACATATAGCTTCAAAGCACATAGATGCAATTAAAGATATTGGTATTAGTGTGTGTATAGAACACTTTGGAACGAGCTTAACGTCGTTTAGGTATTTACAGGGTTTAGACATTGAGTTTGTAAAAATTGATGGTAGTTATATTCAAGACCTTCTTGATAACACGCAAAGCCAATTTTTTATTCAAACAGTGAACAATATTTGTCATGGCTTTGGCATTGAAGTTTTAGCCTGTTTAATTGAAAAACCTGAGACTTTAAAGATACTTGAAAGCTTAGGCTGTGATGGTGTGCAAGGTAATTTAATTATGCCTCCCTCTAAAATAGTCAAAACTAATAATAATGGCGTAAATAAAGAGTTTACTTTTTGCACCGATGCGCTAAAATTTTGTAATTAGAACTCAACCAAGGGACGAGACATGAAATTATTTTTATTAGCTGGCCTAATTGCTGGTGCGTCTGCACTTACAGCTTTACCTAGTTATGCACAAACTGATACTGGTGTAACTGCACCTGCGCAAAATGTAAGTGCTTTGGTAACCATTTTAAATAATGCCACGGCTGAAACATCGCCTGAGCAGCTTGAAGCCGATTTGACTGCCGCAATTTTAGCAATTTGTAGCGATTGTACCCCTGACCAAATTGATGCAATGATGAACGATGTTATTGCTGCAATTGGAGCTGACAGCCCATTAATATCTAACTTTTTAGCTGCAATGACTGCTGCAGGCATTGACAGCGATGCAGTTACTTTAGCTGCAATTACTGCAGGCGTTGATGCTACTGTTGCATCTGAAGCAACAGCAGCCGGCCCAGATGGCGCACCAGCTCCTGATGCTCCGGTAATTGTTACTTTACCAACAACTGCTGTACCGCAAGGTGCCGGTGGCACTGGTGGTGATGCAGGTATATCAGAAGTAATTAACTAACTGCCTTTGCAATATTATAAAAACGCAGCCAATTGGCTGCGTTTTTATTTTGGAGCCGTTACTTTAAGCTCCTACCTTTAAGCTCTTTGTTTGAGAAAACTGTGAATCGTTTATTATTTTTTTTGCTGTGCTGCATTTTATTTTTACTCCCACTCCCTTTAGGCAGCTACCGCCCTTGGGCTATATTAGCTATGGGTTTATTAATTAGCGCTACTTTTTTAACTCATTTAGTTTATAGCGCTACCAATTACGAGCAATCGTTATACCCTCCTTTGTATTCTTGGCCTGTATTTACTGCTTTGGGCTTGGTTGCTGCTGCGTGCGTTGTGCAAATGTACACGGTGAGCGTTGACCCTTTTCAGACAAAACAAATGCTTATTAAAACAAGTTTTATGATTTTATTTTGTTGGCTATTATTTATTTATTGTAATACTGAAAAGCGTATTAAAAATTTAATATATGCAATTATAAGTGCCGGCGTGTTTCAGGCTTTATATGCCACTTATTTAAATTTATCGCCTGATATTATTAGCCCATTATTTGGTTATAAACATACCGACCGTGCTATTGGTACATTTACCTACTCTAACTTTTTAGCTAATTTTTTAGCTTTATGTTTATGTTTGGGTATTGGTGTTTTAGTTAGTGAATTAAAGCGCTCTACTAGCGATTACAAGCAAACATTAAAACAAACGCTTCGGGCGTGGACTGAAATACTTTTAAGCTCAAAAATAATTTTACGTATTTCGTTAATTATTATTATTGTTGCGTTAATTTTAACCCGTAGCCGTATGGGTAACTCTGCATTTTTTATTGCACTAATGGTTGTTAGCTTACTCGCGTTTTTTATTTACAGGCAAAAACCTAAAGCGTTTAAACTACTTATAGTTAGTTTTTTTATAATCGATTTAATTATTATTGGCGCTATATTTGATGTAGAAAAAGTTAAACAGCGTATTAGCGAAACCAGTATTTCATCAGAAACCCGTGACGAAGTTGTGCGTGATTCAATACCCCTTATTTTAGATAAGCCTTTGTTGGGCTCTGGTGGGGGCACATTTTATACTGCGTTTCCAGCGTATCAGTCTGAGCCGTATTCTGGTTACTACGATAATGCCCATAACGATTACGTACAGTTTGCAGTAGAGCTGGGTATACCCACTACAGCCGCACTGGGCTCACTTATACTTTATTGTTTATGGTTATGTATAGCGACTATGCGAAAGCGTAAAACAGCGCTGTTTCAGGGTGTTGCCTTTGGTTGTGCCATTGCAATTATAGATATGTTGCTGCATTCGTTGGTAGATTACTCTTTACAAGCTGGTGCAAACTCAATGTTGTTTATGACTATTTTATGTTTAGCAATATTGAGTAGTAAGTTACCTGCGTCTAAACGAAGCAGAAAAGAGCATGGTTAAATACAAAGCCAAGTAATTACCAATATAGAGTGATTGGAAGCTGCGCTTCTCACGCGAGC
This sequence comes from Pseudoalteromonas sp. SR41-1, assembly GCF_014164015.1. Classification (NCBI taxonomy): domain Bacteria; kingdom Pseudomonadati; phylum Pseudomonadota; class Gammaproteobacteria; order Alteromonadales; family Pseudoalteromonadaceae; genus Pseudoalteromonas; species Pseudoalteromonas sp. SR41-1. Next base: position 89,033 of record NZ_JACJEK010000014.1, on the reverse strand, counting down.
AAGTTCAGCGTCTACCGCCAAGGTTAAATTTACGGTTAACTTGTTAGCGTGACAAGCAAAGCCTTTAATAAGAGATTTATTCACTAAGAGGTTAAGAGGCGCTACGCTTTTAGAGGAAGTAATAAAGCAGAAACTATACCCTGATTGGCATTCTGTTTTCGCATTTACTCCTCTTTCGTTTCTCTTTGTGCAAATAGTTCTTTAGCTGGTTTTTAAATAAATTGAATAATTTTAAGCATTGCTTTGTAACAGCAGCGCCTGTAATTAGTGATTTTTTCACTAAGAGGCTAAGAGACGCTGCGCTTTTAGAGAAGAAAATAAACACCAAACGCAGTTTTTATTAGTATTATGTCTTCTCATTTACTCCTCTTTCGCTTCTCTTTGTGCAAATAGATCTTTAGCTGGTTTTTACTGTAACAGCAGCGCATGTAATTAGTGACTTTTTCACTAAGAGGTTAAGAGGCGCTGCGCTTTTAAAGAAGGAAATAAACACCGAAACTGTATTCTGATTGGTATTCTGTTTTCTCATTTACTTCTCTTTCGCTTCTCTTTGTGCAAATAGATCTTTAATTGATTTATTGGTAAATAGATTAAATAAATTAAGCGTTGCTTTCTTAACAACCTTACTCCGTATAAGTAATTTATTCACTAAGAGGCTAAGAGACGCTGCGCTTTTAGAGAAGAAATAAAACCGATAATATATCCTGATTGGCATTATGTTTTCTCATTTACTCCTCTTTCGTTTCTCTTTGTGCAAATAGATCTTTAATTTATTTAATTATTGATTAAAAATTACTGCTCTTCTAAATCGAACTCAGTTAAATGCCCTTCACCGTGTATAAGTTGATATCGGGCTAAATTCCCTTGCTCTAGTGTTATTAAACTAATAGCTGAGTCGCTCACTAAGTATTTTTGCCCTTCACCTATGGTTTGGTGTTTATCTACTTCCATATGCCAACGTTTGGTAAAAAAGTTTAAAGGACTTTTTGGGCCGTATAAAATTGAGTCGAGCTTATCGAGTATGTTTATTAACTTACGCGGGAACTCGTTTTTAATACCACTGGCGGTAAGTTGCCAAATTCGATTGGGATGATCGCCAAAACGCTTTTGCACCGAAAAGCAAAATGAGTAATGTACATCACCCGATAAAATAAGGGTTTCATTTGGGGTGTCGGTGCGTCTAAAAGTATCGAGTAGCTTTTTGGCTGAGCCTTCGTGCGCCATCCAGTTTTCTACGTCAACCATGAGCGGTTGGCCACATATGTTAAACATGGCTTGAATGGCTTCTATTGATTTAACACCAAATACAGGGGCTGGCGATACAATAATAACCTGATCGTGGCTTAATAGGCTTTCTTCAAGCTCTGTTAAACGCTCCCAATCAAGTAGGCCTGAAGGCTCGTTAAAGTTTTGCTCATTTCGCCAACGGTGCGTACGTGTATCTAGCACCACTACTTTTGGGGTTGTTGTTAACTCATAATGCCAAAAACTAAAATCGTTTAGTGGTTTATCAAATGCTTTAAACTGCCATAAATTATTAACAGTACGGCTTTGCTTAAAAGGTGTTAGTAACTCGCCTGTTTTATTTAGTGCATCGTTCCCCATTCCTTGAAAAAGCCAATAACTAATTAAACCGTTATTAATGATTCGTTTACTACTTGGGTTTTCATTTATAGCTTGCTCCCACCCAGCGGTGAGGTTCCAATCATCAGTTACATCATGATCGTCAAACATCATTAATGTAGATACATTGGCAAACAATCGCTCTACTTCACTTAAGCCTTTTGCATAATCAATCAGTGCTGTTTTTTCAGCGTCAAAAATAGTTTTGTTTTGCTCGCTTTGACCTAAATACGTTGTGTTTTGTATATCAACGCATTGCCAAGCAGCAGCACTAAAATTTAATAAATAAAGTGCTATATATTCTTCAAAGTGGATAAGGTGATTGTAGGCTTTTACGCTAGAAAAATGAGGTTCGTCTTTTTTTAGCCAGTAACCAACACCTAATTTTGAGCGTTTTTGCCAAGGCGTTTTTGGTAAAAACAAATGGCGATTATAAAGTTGCTCATTTATATCATCCGGTAGCTCAATGGCAAGTGGTTGCTCTTTATAGATACCTAAGGCTTTAATTAACTGATGAATAGCTAATAACATGGGGCCTGCTACGTCATCGGCATAAACCTGATCGCCGCTCAGTAATAGCAATTGTGCGCCTTGGTTATTATTACCACGCTGAGTATTTTGCCAGTGACTTGCAGACACTAAGCTATCTTTTGCTGGGTGATGTGCATTACGGCACGAGCCATGCAAAATATCACTGAGTTTATCGGGGATTACAAATGCAGGCGTTGTTTGATTGCTATAGCACCAAGGGGATAAATCGATTGCTGCATCGTCAATTACAAGTTCATAGCTTAATAAGCTATCTACAGGGAGTTTGTTGTCTATTGGCTTTATAATAACGAAATGCAGGTATAAATGTTCGCCTAAAGAAACCGTATGTTGATCGCTATAACACTCAACATTTAATAAGTTTATTTGGCAGTTTGCAGGCTTGGAGGTAGCAAACTGAATACAGACTCCAGTTTGCTCTGCACGGCGCACCATTGGCCCCATTAGTAAAATAGGAAGGTTTGCCGTGTGAGTAATCATGTATTTAGCCTTTAGCTGCTAATTTAAATAAAGAATAAAAGTTCTCGGTAGTCGCTTTAGCCAGTTCATTAAAGCTAATGCCTTTAAGTTCGCTAATGTAGTAAGCAACGTCTTCTACGTATGCTGGCTGATTAGTTTGCCCACGATACGGTACCGGCGCTAAATAAGGCGAGTCGGTTTCTATTAATAATCTATCTAGCGGTATTTGCTTTACTACTTCTTTTAGTTCAATAGCATTTTTAAAGGTAACAATGCCCGAAATAGAAATATAAAAGCCCATGTCTATGGCTTTTTTAGCCATATCCCAGTCTTCAGTAAAGCAATGTAGTACACCACCGCAGTTTTCGGCCTTGTGCTCACGCATTAAATTAATTGTGTCGGCACGGGCATCACGTGTATGAATAATTAACGGCTTTTGTAATTCGTTAGCTACTTCAATATGCCCAACAAAGCTTGCTTGCTGCACTGCGTGGGTATCTTTTGAATAGTAGTAATCAAGACCCGTTTCGCCAATAGCAACGACTTTTTCGTGTGAGGCTAAGTCAATTAGTTGCTGTTTATTAAGGGCGTCTTTTTGATCAAGTGGATGTACACCACATGAGGCTGAAACATCGTCGTAGTGCTTAATTTTATCAAGCATGCTTGGAAACTGATCAAGCGTTACGCTTACACATAAAAAGTGCTCGATTTGCTTTGCACGCGCTTTATCAAGAACTTGGTCAAGGTTTAAGTCTAATTTATCAAAATCAAGACGATCTAAATGGCAATGAGAATCTACAATCACTATAAGGCCTGTATTATGTTCAGGGTTTAAATTTGTTCTTTTAATTTATTATGTTAGCAATTAAAAGAACCCAATATAGGGCGGCGTTAATCTCAATGAAAAACCGACCCTATAGCTACATGGTATATGTTTGATCGCCTGAGTTTAACATAGTCCCAAGCAGCTTTTCGATTTTAGCGTTTAGGTTTGTTTTATCGTCTAAAAAACTAATACCAATACCTGGAGGATTAGAGCTTTGTGCACCTTGTGGCGTGATCCACGACACTTTACCTGTTACTACATCATCTTCTAAGGCATCGGGCAAAGTAACTCTAAGCGCTAATGAATGCCCTGCTTCGTAACGCATATTAGTACGTACAAATAAGCCACCTTTTTTTAAGTAAGGCATATAACAACGGTATAACTCGTCTAAATCGTCTATGTCTACTAGTAGTTCTTGCATGATTAATCCTTTTAAGAATTTCGCAATGTGTATGCTAATCGTGATACAGCAAGCGGTAAATTAAGGCCAAGTACTTGGGTGTTATTTTGTAAAAACTCGCCTAATGCATTTTGCGCACTTTGATAAGCGTCAAAACTCATGCCTTGCAGTAATTGCTGCTTTAGTTGCACGCTTAAAAACAAAGTAAATATACGAACAAGTTCAGGCTGTTTATTTATTATATCGACTAACGCTTTGAAATTATGGCTTTGTTTAAACTCAGTTGCAAACTTATACAGTGTATCAATATTTTTTAGCTGGTCTTGCTGTTGCCAATGCTTTACTTGCAGCGGTTGGTTATAAAAAAGTGCTAACCAACTATAGTTAGGAATATCTAATGTCTCTAGCCACTGCTGAGCAAGTGCAGTATTAGTTATTTTTACGTCACTTTTAGCGCATCGACTTAAAATAGTTGCAGGGAGCTGCTGTGGTTGGCTTGTGGTTAATATTAAAAAGCGGCTATTAGTTGGCTCTTCAAGTGTTTTTAATAATGCGTTAGCTGCTGCTGTGGTCATTTTTTCGCAATTTTCGATTATCGCGACTTTATTGTCATTTTGCGCTGCAGAGTGATTCATAAAATCACTAATACCACGTATATCGTCTACACCAATACTTTGCCCATCAACTTGCGTTAAACGTTTGTCGGGGTGAGTGCCAGCCAGGTTAAGTAAACAGCTTTTACACTGCCCGCAAGGTTTTAGCATACTGTTTTGCTCAGCTACCTGCTTAGCTATATTTTGGCATAGCAAAGCATTCCCAAGCTCATCACTTAACTCAAACTTACCTACGCCAACAGGCCCACAAAATAATTGCGCATGATGAAAACGCTCTGCGCGATAACTTTTCGCTAAAAGTGCTTGAGTATCATGTAGCCAAGGCAATGGCATATTATTTTAGGCCTTCAAAAAATGAATGCAGTACATTGGTAATATCGCGATGTACTTTATCAATACTTTGGTTTGCATCAACTGTTTTAATTGTGTTGTCGTCATTAGCAAGTTCAACATAACGCATACGTGTACGCTGAAAAAACTCAATGGCTTCTTGTTCAATTCGGTCTAGCTCGCCACGTCCTTTTGCACGTTCAAGGCCTATCACTGGGTCAATATCAAGGTAAATAGTTAAATCAGGCTTTAAGCCTTTTAACACCATTGACGAAAGTGAAGCTAATGTATTTGAGCTAATACCACGCCCGCCACCTTGATACGCCTGAGACGATAAATCATGACGATCGGCAAGTACCCATTGGCCTTTATCAAGCGCTGGGGTAATAACATTGTGCATTAACTGCGAACGGGCTGCGTACATAATAAGCAACTCGGTTTCAAAGGCAATCTCTTCTTCGTGCTCTGCTTTTACAAGCGTACGAAGTGATTCAGCCAATGGTGTGCCGCCAGGTTCGCGCACGTTAATGAAGTCTATTTTTTGTTTGTTTAAAAAGTCTTGGCATAACGAAATAGCGGTTGATTTACCCGCGCCTTCTAGCCCTTCTATTACTATAAATTTTGGTTTCATAAAATATTAATTCTTTTTATTTAATATATACGTTTTAACTGCTGCGTTATGCTGCTTTAACGTGGTTGAAAATTGGTGGCTACCATCGCCTTTTGATACAAAGTAAACATATTCACTTTGCGGCGGATTAACTGCAGCTAAAATAGCTGCTTTTGATGGCATTGCAATCGGTGTTGGCGGTAAACCATTAATACGATACGTATTGTAAGGCGTATAATCGCGCAAATCTTTACGTTTAATATCACCATCAAAATCAGCGCCTAGCCCGTATATTACGGTTGGATCGGTTTGCAGGCGCATATTGGTGTTTAATCGATTAACAAACGCTGATGCAATTAACGGACGTTCACTGGCAAGGCCTGTTTCTTTTTCAATAATTGAAGCCATTATTAGTGCTTCGTATGCTGTTTTATAGGGTAAATTAGCGGCGCGCTGCTGCCAAGCATCATCTAATGTTTGCTGCATTTTTTGTGCTGCACGTTTTAATACACTGCTTGCAGTATCGTTATTATGATAATGGTAAGTGTCGGGGAATAACCAGCCTTCTAAGTGCGTGTCATTACCCAGTATTTGAGTACTTAGTTCGTCAGTTTTTAAATCGTTTTGTAAATTATCAGCTTTTTTAATAGCACTTAGTACTTCACGTAAGTTTTGACCTTCAATTATGGTAAAACTAAAACTAATTTGCTGACCTTGGTTAATTTTTTTTACGTTGTTAATAACGCTATCGGCTGTTAGCTCGTAAAGCCCCGCTTTTAAGTCGGTAAGTGTGGGATCTAATTTGGCAATTACCTGATAACGCCAACAACTTTCTACCCAGTTATTAGCTTGCCATTGCTGGCATAACTTATTAAAGCCAGTGCCATGCTTAACTTCAAATTGTGTGCTTTGTGCTACCTTTAACGGGCTATTTATTGTTGCTTGTAATTGCTGGTAACCAACAGCAGTGGTTATAACAGCTAAAAAAAGTACCGATAAAATAACTTTTAACACTCAGCCTCCTTGGCTAATAATTTAGTTAGTAATGCGTGGCTGTCGTCTGTATTAAATACCTGTTGCTCAATACGTTTTACAGGTACTGCTCCCATTAAGCTATTACACACAAATACGGCGTCTGCTTGGGTTAAGTCTTCTACTTTCACGCATTTAAATTCAACAGGCAATTTATCACATAACGATTGCAGATAAACGCCCTTTATTCCGCACTCATCAAGCAATGGCGTAAACATACGCTTATTTTTAATCGCAAAAATATTAGCTGCTGAAGCTTCAATTACATTGTTATTGTAATCAAGCACTAACACATCGTCGCAGTCTTGCGTTTGCATTGCTTTTTTAACTAGTACTTGCTCAAGCCGGTTTAGTGTTTTAAGACCCGCTAAATAAGGCTGTGCTGCTAATTTAATTGGGCTTATTTCGAGATTTACACCCTTTTTAACAAGCGCTTCGTAATTACTAGGGTAATCTAATATGCTCAATAAAATAGTAATATTACACTCACTTGGCAGCCCATAACCACGTCCGCCTTCGCCTCGCGTTACAAGTATTTTAAGCACGTTGAGTGATGCTGCTTTTATATGCAAAGCAATTTGATTTTCAAGGCTATTAAAATCTAGCTCAGGAAAACCTAGGCGCTGTGCGCATTCAATCAAACGCGCTTTATGATGAGCCCAATACTGTACTTGCCCATCAACAACTTTAGCCGTTGTAAAAAAGCCGTCACCGTAATTTAAGCCTCTGTCACGCGTGCTTAAAGTGCTGTTTTGATCTACTGCTATTATTGTTTGCATTTTATTTGGCATATAAAAAAAGCCCAGTTAAACAACTGAGCTCTTATAATTTGATTCGTTGTTAAAAAAGATTATACCTTTTTAAATAGCAACGAGCCATTAGTACCACCAAAACCGAACGAGTTACACAGTGCAAAGTCTAACTTTGCATCACGTGCAGTGTGAGCAATATAATCTAAGTCACACCCTTCGTCTGGGTTATCAAGGTTGATAGTTGGCGACACTTTTTGATCTGTCAGTGATAAAATCGAAATAATCGATTCAACCGAGCCTGCAGCACCTAACAAGTGACCCATCATCGATTTAGACGAGCCTACCATTACATCTTTAGCTGCATTACCAAAAATAGATTTAACAGCGGCAGTTTCTGCTTTATCGCCTGCATTTGTAGATGTACCGTGTGCGTTAATGTAACCAATTTGCTCAGCGTTTACTTGCGCATCATTTAGTGCGTTTTGCATTGCAAGGGCAGCACCGGCTCCATCTTCTGGTGGTGATGTCATGTGGTACGCATCGCCGCTCATACCAAAGCCAACAAGCTCAGCATAAATTTTAGCGCCACGTGCTTTTGCATGTTCGTACTCTTCAACTACAACAACACCTGCACCGTCAGAAAGCACAAAGCCATCGCGGTCTTTATCCCAAGGACGAGAAGCCGCTTGTGGGTCGTCATTGCGGATTGAAAGTGCACGTGCAGCATTAAAGCCACCCATACCAATTGGGGTACAGGCTTTTTCTGCACCGCCAGCAACCATTGCATCTGCATCACCGTAGGCAATCATGCGCGCGGCATGGCCAATATTATGCAAACCAGTAGTACAGGCAGTTACAATTGAAATATTTGGACCACGAAGTCCATGCATCATTGATAAGTGACCTGAGATCATATTAATAATGGTAGACGGAACATAAAATGGCGATAACTTGCGCGGACCACTATTTAATAACTTAATGTGGTTTTCTTCGATAAGCGTTAAGCCACCAATACCAGAGCCCACAGCTACACCTATACGTGTTGCGTTTTGCTCAGTAATTTCAAGGCCTGAATCTTTAAAGGCTTGAACACCCGCTGCAATGCCGTACTGAATAAACAAGTCCATTTTTTTAGTATCTTTCGCTGACATGTATGCAGTTGCATCAAAGTCATTTATTAAACCAGCGAATTTAGTACCAAATTTTGATGTATCAAAGTGGGTTATTGTTTGAATGCCACTTTTGCCATCTAATAAGCCTTGCCAGGTTGATTGAACATCATTACCTAGCGGCGTCAACATTCCTAAGCCAGTTACGACGACTCGACGTTTAGCCACGGTTTGCCTCCAATAAGGGATATTTACAAGGGGATGATCATACCCAAGCTACCTCAAAGTGCTAGTCCCAAAATAGATTAAAAACGCATAACACAATCAAAATTAATTTTTAGCTAAAATTGAGCATTGAGGCTTAAGTTTTGAATCACGAACTTTGAGGTGGTTTGGATATAAAAAATTAAAGGCAGCGGATGCTGCCTTTAACGTGCGATTAATTACTCAGCGTGTGCTGTTACGTAATCGATAGCAGTTTGTACTGTAGTGATCTTCTCAGCTTCTTCATCTGGGATCTCAGTATCAAACTCTTCTTCAAGAGCCATTACTAGTTCAACAGTATCAAGAGAATCTGCACCTAGGTCATCTACGAAAGAAGATTCATTTTTAACTTCTTCTTCTTTAACACCTAGTTGTTCAATGATAATTTTCTTTACGCGTTCTTGGATATCGCTCATTCTTCTTTCCTTTATTAAAAACGCCGATGCGTTATTTTCAGATTGCCGCGTAGTTTACGCGGCATAATTCTCTGATTCAATGATTTGACCATAAATAATTGTCTGGTCAAACCTCTGAGTGTGTGTTTTGTCTTTTATCGCTTATTTTCGCAGCGATTTCAAGTATGTTTAAAGCAAGTTCACAAATAATTCAATGTTTTTGAGGTAACTTACTTAACTTTATTAAGTAACAATGTGGGTACAATGGTTATTAAACCATGTACATCGCGCCATTTACATGCAAAGTTTCACCTGATACGTACGCAGCCGCGTCAGATGCTAAATAACATACCGCAGCTGCAATTTCGTCTGGTTGGCCTAAACGCCCTGCTGGAACATTTGCAAGTGTTGCTGCTTTTTGCTCGTCAGTTAAATCATCAGTCATATCAGTTTGAATAAAACCAGGTGCCACTACGTTTACTGTAATACCACGTGATGCCACTTCGCGTGCAAGTGACTTAGAAAAACCAATTACGCCTGCTTTAGCCGCTGCATAATTTGCTTGCCCTGCATTACCCATAGTGCCCACTACTGAGCCAATATTGATAATACGACCTTTCTTTTTCTTCATCATTGGACGAAGTACCGCTTTAGATAAACGGAAAATCGAGCTTAAGTTAGTGTCGATTATATCGTCCCACTCAGTCTCTTTCATACGCATTAATAGGTTGTCACGTGTGATACCTGCGTTATTAACAAGTACGTCAATATCGCCAAAATCAGCTTTTATTGCGGCAAGTGTCGCTTCAATAGATGCAGGATCCGTTACGTTTAATGCATAACCTTTACCATTGTCACCTAAGTACTCGCTGATTTTAGCAGCGCCTGACTCGCTTGTAGCAGTGCCTGCAACTTTTGCACCTTGCGCAACTAATGTTGTTGCAATTGCTTTACCAATACCACGGCTAGCGCCAGTAATTAGGACAATTTTGCCCTCTAAAGAAAATAAATTAGACATTTTATATACTCTTATTTAGCTGCAGCGATTGAAGCGGCATCGTTTACTGAGCCACAAACCATTGCTTTATCAATTCGTTTAGCAAGTCCTGTTAATACTTTACCAGGACCAAATTCGTAGCTTTGCGTTACATCTTGTGCAACCAAGGCTTGTACTGTTTCTGTCCAGCGAACTGGGCTGTATAGTTGACGTACTAGTGCATCTTTAATTGCATCAGCGATCGATTCAGCTTTTACATCAACGTTATTAATTACATCACACTTAGGTGTATTAAATGTTAAAGCGGCCAAGTCTACCGCTAGCTTATCAGCAGCTGGCTTCATTAGTTCACAATGTGAAGGTACGCTAACCGAAAGTGGTAATGCGCGTTTAGCACCAGCATCTTTACATGCTTGTGATGCTCTATCTACTGCCGCTTTATGCCCTGCAATAACAACTTGACCAGGAGAATTGTAGTTAACTGGAGATACAACCTCACCTTGCGCTGAGGCAGCACATGCCGCTTTTATTTCTTCATCGCCTAAGCCAATAATCGCAGCCATTGAACCTACGCCTGCAGGTACAGCTTCTTGCATGTATAAACCACGGTTTTCAACAAGCTTAACAGCTTCACTCAAGCTTAGTACGTCGCTACATACTAGTGCTGAATATTCACCTAAGCTGTGACCGGCCATAACAACGTCTGCATCTGGGTTTGCTGCAAGCCAATCACGGTAAATAGCAACACTTGCAGTTAATAATGCTGGTTGTGTACGATGAGTTTGATTTAATTTTTCTTCTGGGCCATTAAGAACTAGCTCTGCTAAGTCGTAACCCAGTGCATCTGATGCTTCTGCAAATGTTGCTTTAACAATGTCAGAACTCTCTAGTAGCTCTTGTAACATACCAACGCTTTGCGAGCCTTGACCTGGGAATAGAAGTGCAATTTTTTGTGCCATACTTTGCTCTTTTTAATTAAACAAATAAATAATGAAATACACGGCACATCAATTATTGATTAACCGCCGTGTCTTTAGAATGTGTTTTTTCGAAAATAGCGGCTATTTTATCAGGAAGTTGACGTTCAACCTCTTTTACCGCTTCATCAATTGCTGCTTGAAATGCTTTAGCTGACGCATTTCCATGACTTTTAACGACAATACCGCGCAATCCTACCAGAGAAGCACCGTTATACTGGTCGGGGTTCACCCTTTTATAGAGTTTTTTTATTATTGGACGCAATATAAACGCCATACATTTATATAAAAGGTGCTTTTCGAGCGCAGCTGTAAACTTATTCATAATAAGCTTGGCAATGCCTTCGCATGTTTTAAGCGCCACGTTACCCACAAACCCTTCGCATACAATAACATCAGCCTTGCCAGAAAAAATATCACTTCCTTCGCTATAACCAATGTAATTAATATGTGAGCTTTGCTGCATTAATTGTGCAGCCTGTTTAATATCATCGTGGCCTTTAATGTCCTCAGCGCCAATATTTAATAAGCTAACGCGAGGGTTATCGCAGCCAAGTGCTTGACCAGCAACTACAGAGCCCATAATCCCAAACTGATAGAGCATTTGCGCATCGCAATGCACATTAGCACCTAAGTCGAGTAAATATACTGGGTTTTGGCTTTCTGTAGGAACAGATGAAATAAGTGCAGCACGTTTAACACCAGGCAGCATTTTTAATACGTAGTGAGCCATAAAAAATAAAGCGCCGGTATTACCTGAGCTAACACACGCTTGAGCTTCGCCCGACTTAACTAAATCAAGGGCAACACGCATAGATGAATCTTTTTTTGAACGTACAGCAATTGCAGGTTCGCAGGCGTTAGTAACTATTTCACTACAATGACGAATTATGAGTCTTGGATGAGATAAAGAATCGAGGGATTCGAGTTCTTTAGATATAACGTCTTCATTGCCACATAAAATGAGACTTAAATTGGCATGAGCGTTTACCGCATGAACGGCAGCAGGAATAGATGAACGGGGGCCGTAATCGCCCCCCATCATATCTAACGCTATGGTTAGATCTTTCAGCATATAAGTAATCTCTTATTTAGAAATTACTTGAACGCCTTTGTAGTAACCATCTGCAGTCACATGGTGACGACGATGAGTCTCACCAGATGTTTGATCTACAGTTAAAGTTGGACCACTGATCGCATCGTGTGAACGGCGCATGCCGCGTCTTGCACGAGACTTTTTGCTTTTTTGTACAGCCATAGTCTTCTCCTAAGAATCTTTCTTAAGTTGTTTCAAAATATCAAATGGATTAGGTTTATCATCTTCCGCCTTTAATACACCAAAGCTGGCAGGCTTTGCTGAATAACTGCATGAAGCTTCGTTGTGGGTAGCCACTAATGGAATTGCTAAAATTAGTTCGTCTTCAATTAAATCAAAAACGTTAACTTCACCATTTTCATCAAGTGCTACTTCGTCGTAGTCTTCAGGAAAAATATCTAACTCTGTATCTTCACCTACTGGTGAATATGCAAAGTCTTGAACCAAATCCAACCCTAAATCACCATTACAACGTTGACAAATGACAGTAACATGTGTGGACAAATTGCCTCTAATCACAGCGAAACCTTGATCATCGTTTTTGCAATGTATTTTTACCGCTATTTCACCTACTTCTTCCTGCACAACTTTCTCTAAACGAGTAAGTTTTTCAAGCGGTACAATTCCGTCATACTTTAAACGGTGCTGCGCTGCTTTGCCTGGATGAAGAGTGATGGGAATTTTCACCTTTTGCATAGGGGCTGCATCATATAGATAGTTAGTTTGTTAGTCAAAGTAAAAAACCATTTTTACTTGGTTTTTAACGTGTTTTACTCTCGGATCTGATTTATCCTAACTCAATCTGAATTATCGTAGGAAAACAGTCCATGAAGCTTCCACTCATTTTAGCGTCAAGCTCGCCTTTTAGGCAGTCTTTATTACAAAAATTTAATTTACCCTTTGATACGTTTTCACCCGACGTTGACGAATCAGCACTTGAATGCGAAACACCTACTGAACTGGTTAAGCGTTTAAGTGAGTTAAAAGCCTCAGCAGCTAATAAACATTTTAAAAAAGGGTTAGCAATTGGATCAGACCAAGTCGCTGTGTTTAACAATCAAATTTTAGGTAAACCGCACAATAAACAAAATGCTCTAAAACAACTAAATTTATTTAGCGGTAATACTGTAACATTTTTAACTGGGCTTTGTGTTTACGATATTGTAACTGGAACAAAAAAAACCTGCGTAGAACCTTTTAATGTGACGTTTAAAACCCTAAGTGATGCACAAATTAGTGCTTATTGCGACGCAGAGCAGCCTTATAACTGTGCTGGCAGCTTTAAAAGTGAAGGGTTGGGTATCTGTTTATTTGAAAAACTAAGCGGAGACGATCCTAATAGCTTAATTGGATTACCATTAATTAAACTCAGCCAATTACTGGCTGAGTTTGGGATTGATGTACTTACCGCTCAAAACAAGCTCTAGTTAAATAAATTAGCCAAGCAAAACCTGTTGCAATTGCAGATAATTATCTACTGTTGCAACAGGGCTAAGCTTATTTAGCTGCTGTGCGTTATGTACACCCATTGTTACGCCAATTCTATCCATGCCTGCAGCTTTTGCCATTGTCATGTCTATTTGGGTATCACCAATCATTACAGCGTCTTGAGCACTTATGCCAAGTTCTTCAAGTAATTGATACAGCATATTTGGAGAGGGCTTAGACAGTGCGTCGTCGCTTGTACGTGTTGCACTAAAAAAATGTCTAAGTTGGCTTTGATCAAGCAAACGCTCTAATCCATCTCGACCTTTACCTGTTGCAACCGCTAAAACAATGCCCTGCTCTTTTAAGGCACCTAAAACGCTGACAACATTATCAAATACAGGAGTTGGCGTGGTATCAACACTATATTGGTGTTTATACCCTTTAATTAGCGCTTGATGCTGCGCGACATTATCGGGAAATAAAACATCAATTGCTTTTTCAAGCGACATACCAATAATATTTTTAATTGCTAAATCACTTGGCGCCACTAAATTAAGTGACTCAGCACTACTACGAATACAGTTAACTATTTTAGTGACTGAATCCATAACGGTGCCATCCCAATCAAAAATGACGAGCTTATATTTTTTAATCGGCGTCACTGCAATCACTGTTTTGCGTCTCGTAATTTTAGTAATGTATTTTTAAGCGTTTTATCAAGGGGCGCTTCAATACGCATCGTTGTTTCGTTTTTAGGATGATAAAAACTTAAATCGTGTGCATGTAAGAATAAACGGTTTAACCCAACTTTACGCATAGATTCATCAAACCCCTGGTCACCGTATTTATCATCGCAGGCGATAGGATGACCTTTACATTGTGTATGAACACGAATTTGGTGCGTACGTCCTGTAACAGGTGATGCTTGTACAAGTGAGCAATCGTTAAAACGTTCAAGTACTTTAAAACGCGTATGCGAAGGCTTGCCCTCAGTGTTATCTACACGTACTACGCGTTCACCCGATTTAAGTGTATTTTTACGCAGCCCTTCGGTAACGTTTTTAGTTTTAGAGTCCCACTGCCCTTCTACAAGTGCCCAGTAATTTTTTTCCATGGTTTTTTCACGAAGCTGTTCATGCAATGCTGTTAACACCGAACGGCGCTTTGCAATAAGTAAACAGCCCGATGTATCACGGTCAAGCCTGTGAACTAGCTCAAGATTTCGCTCTTCTGGGCGAAGCGCGCGCAGCGCTTCAATTAAACCATAACTTAAACCACTGCCACCATGAACAGCCATACCTGAAGGTTTATTTATGACGATAAGGTATTTATCTTCAAATAAAATATCGTTTTCTAGGCGAGTTACTTTGTCTAACTTTGATGGTACAAACTCTTCACGTTCAGCAACTCTGATAGGTGCAATACGCAGTACATCGTCAAGCTGTAGTTTATATACAGGCTTAATACGCTTTTTATTAACGCGTACCTCACCTTTGCGCAAAAGTTTATAAATAGCGCTTTTAGGCACCCCTTTTAAATGGGTAATAAGAAAGTTATCAATACGCTGACCTAAATGGTCTTCATTGATCGTGACATAAGTTACTTGTAAGTCGTTTTTTTCTGACATTGCCTAATCACTAATTTAAGTAAAATAATTTAGTTGCTAACACTGTAATAATAGTGGGATAATCAGCAGCGCAAATATTTAGTATTTGCAAATAACAACGGTGCTTTTTAACACATTAAAACATTCGTGATGCACATTCTGGGTAGCCGATCATACAGATCCGAGTTAAGTTTTCCAAAGCTTTTATGCCTCCTCAGTTAACACGTGCGATCAATTAACGGCAATGCGCGTAATATATTGCTGGTTAAGTTTGAACATGAAGCGATTTTTAATGTGCTAGAGAAAGCAATGAACAGATAATTTGTCTGATAGTGACGACGTAAAAAACGTCGTTCAGCACTAGCTCAATTATTGTAGTACCGTACAGCAGCTTATTTAGAATTAAAAAAATCTAATAAATAAGCGTTCATTAACATCGGCAGCGATTTTTGCTCTTAAAACGGATATTAGCGATACACCAGTATGTATTGCTCACCAACTTAATGAGCCCTACGCGCCTAATATGAATGATATTTAGTAAGATTAATATGACAGGCCGACTTCTGGGTAAAACTTGTAAACGTAGCTGAAAAGCCGACAGTTTTAGCACCATTAAGAATTTAATAGCGGTAATAATCGCTATTGTTTGCCAGCATTTAAAATACTGCATACGAGATACAGAGCCGTTCCGTTAAAGACCCAGTCGTGAGGCTGCACATTCTAAAAATAGGGACAACTGAACAGGCGAGAAAAACATCGTCATGTCAGCGACATAAATAAGTAGAGTAACAATATGAAACGTATGCTAATCAATGCAACGCAGCAAGAAGAAATGCGCGTAGCACTGGTTGATGGCCAGCGCCTTTATGATTTAGATATCGAAAGCCCAGGTCACGAACAGAAAAAAGCCAATATTTATAAAGGCAAAATCACTCGCATTGAACCATCTCTTGAAGCAGCATTTGTTGATTACGGTGCTGACCGCCATGGTTTCCTTCCTTTAAAAGAAATTGCACGTACTTACTTCCCTGCAGGTTACACTTTTCATGGTCGCCCTAACATTCGCGACGTAATAAAAGAAGGTCAAGAAGTAATAGTACAAGTTGATAAAGAAGAACGCGGCCAAAAAGGCGCAGCGTTAACTACTTTTATCAGCGTTGCTGGTAGCTATTTAGTTCTTATGCCTAATAACCCTCGTGCTGGCGGTATTTCTCGTCGTATTGAAGGTGATGAGCGTACTGAACTTAAAGAAGCTTTAGGCCGTTTAGAACTACCTAAAGGCATGGGCTTAATTGTTCGTACAGCCGGTGTTGGTAAGTCATTTGAAGAACTTAACTACGATTTAAAAGCACTATTAATACATTGGGATGCAATTAAACAAGCAGCCGACAGTGCTAAAGCACCGTTTTTGATTCACCAAGAAAGCAACGTGATTTTCCGCGCAATACGCGACTATTTACGTCGTGACATTGGCGAAATTTTAATTGATAAACCACGTGTTTTTGAAGAAGCTAAAGCGCACATTGAGCGTTTTCGTCCTGACTTTATGAGCCGTGTTAAGCTTTATCAAGGTGACACGCCTTTATTTACACATTACCAAATTGAAAGCCAAATTGAGTCTGCATTCCAGCGTGAAGTACGTCTTCCTTCTGGTGGTTCAATTGTAATTGACCCTACTGAAGCACTTACATCTATTGATATCAACTCGTCTAAGGCAACTAAAGGCGGCGATATTGAAGAGACAGCACTTAATACAAACTTAGAAGCGGCCGATGAAATTGCACGTCAATTACGTCTTCGTGACCTAGGTGGTTTAATTGTAATCGACTTTATTGATATGACTCCTCCACGCCATCAACGTGAAGTAGAGAATCGTTTAAAAGATGCAGCGCGCCCAGACCGTGCTCGCGTTCAAATTGGTAAAATCTCACGCTTTGGTTTACTTGAAATGTCGCGCCAGCGTTTGCGTCCTTCATTAGGTGAAGCAAGCCAAGGCCCATGTCCACGTTGTAGTGGCCAAGGTACTATTCGTTCAAACGAATCAATAGCACTTTCAATTCTTCGCTTAATTGAAGAAGAAGCAATTAAAGACAATACAGCACAAGTAAATGCACAAGTGCCTGTTGCTGTTGCTGCTTATTTATTAAATGAGCAACGTCGTAGTGTTCATCGCATTGAAAAACATCATAAATGTGACGTAGTGATTATTCCAAATCAACATATGGAAACACCACATTATGAAGTTATGCGCTTACGTAAAGACGAAACACTTGAAACTGTAAGTTACGGACAAGTTGTTGCACCAGAGCCTGAAGTATTCGAGATGTCAAAATCTCCAAGTACGCCAGTCCGTGAAGAGCCGATGCTAAAAGGCGTGGTAATGCCTTCTACTCCTGCTCCACAATCAGCGCCTGCTAAAGCCGTAGAGCCTGCTGCGGTAGCACAAACTAAAACTGAAGGTGGCTTACTAGCTGCTATTGGTAATTGGTTTAAGTCGTTATTTGCAAGTGAATCTGAAGAAGAGAAAAAAGAAGCTGTAGAAAAAGAGCAGCAAGAAACGCGCAATAATGCACGTCGTGGTAACGATAACCGTCGTCGTAATAACAATCAACGCCGTCGTAATAATAACCCACGCACTAACAAGCCGCGCAATGAGCGTCCAGCCGCTGAAGAGGAAGCTAAAACTGACTCAGCAGCAAGCACCGAGACTCAAGAGAGAAGCGAGAACCGCAACAAGCGCCGTCGTAATCCTAACTCTCGTAAGCGCCCAGAGCATAAAAACCAAGAAAAAGATCAAGTTAAAACTGAAGCCCCTGCAAAGGCGGAAGTAGAAACTGATTCTAAGCCAGCACAAGCTGCAGAGCCTAAAGAACAGAAGCCTAAAGTTCGCCGTCAACGTCGTAACATACGTAAAAAAGTACGTCTGCAAGATGAAAAAGCTGAGCAAGCTAACTCAACAGAGCAAGCACCTGAGCAAACGGCTGTAACTGAAACTCCACAAGTTCAAGAGCAAGCTCCTGCTATAGAAAAGCAAAAGCAAACTCCGGCAGAAAAAACAGCTCACATTAAAGAAGAGAAAGTTGATGTTGTTGATTCTAACGATGAAACAGCAACTACTGAAGACGAACAAGAGCAAACACGTACACGTTCACGTCGTTCTCCTCGTCATCTTCGTGCATCTGGTCAACGTCGTCGTCGCCCTGAAGGTGAAGCAGAAGTTAAATCTGATGAAGCCCCTGCATTTATTCCAGTTGCTGATCAAGCTGCTGCAGAATACGAAGCAGAACTTAAAGCGAAATCAGAAGAAACACCGGTAGATGCGTCGCAACAAGTTGAACAAGCCGTTGCGGTTGAAGACTTAGCAAAAGTTGAAGCAGTAGAAGAGCCAGTAAAAGCTAAAGAACCGGCTAAAGCTGAAACGCCAGTAGCCACTGAAGAGCCAGTTAAAGTTGAAACACCAGTAGCAACTGAAGAGCCTGCTAAAGCTGAAACGCCAGTAGCAACTGAAGAGCCAGCTAAAGCTGAAACACCAGTAGACAAGACTGCTAAAGTTGAAACACCAGTAGCCACTGAAGAGCCTGCTAAAGCTGAAACGCCAGTAGCAACTGAAGCGCCTGCTAAAGCTGAAACACCAGTAGCAACTGAAGAGCCTGCTAAAGTTGAAACGCCAGTAGCCACTGAAGAGCCTGCTAAAGTTGAAACACCAGTAGCCACTGAAGAGCCTGCTAAAGTTGAAACGCCAGTAGCAACTGAAGAGACTGCTAAAGTTGAAGCAAAAGTGAAAACTGAAAAATCAGCACCGCATGTTAAAACAGCGGTTACTCAAGGGTCAGCAAGTGCGCCAATGGCACAACCGACTCCTGTAGCTGATAGCGAAGTGAAACATACGTCTGTAGCAATGGCTCACGATAAACGTGAACTAGTTCCAGACAGTGGTTTACGTGCAGGTTCAATCAAACCTGCTGGTCGTGCAAGCTCTGCAATGACTAAAACAATGAGTGTTGATTAATAACTAACATTCATTAAAAAGCCCCGCTATTTAATAAATAGCGGGGCTTTTTTGTGTTTATTGCCGAACAAAGCTTAGATTACGAGATTTAAGTATTATTTAAATGTATCAACTATATCTATATAATATGAACCGCTAGGCACTCATCGGTTCGATTTCTAGCTTACTTATAACTTCCCAAAGATTTTCTTTCTTTCTGAATACATAACGATATACATCATGAGGGTTAGAATATTGCCCCTTTGCTTTTTCAGCAAAACGCCATAAGGTTATTTGTGTATCGCCATTTTCCATTTTTTTAGTTTCAATAATGCGGTGCCTTGTTAATACCATAGATGAACGATTCATCTCTTCTTTCAAAAATTCGTATAAAAACTGATATAAGCTAAAATCTTTATCTTTATCTTTATCTTTATCTTCATCAATTCGTTTAAGCACGATCTGGTGTTTTCTGACACTCTGGTCTAATTCGATCAGGATCTCATTTTTTTCTCTTCTTACAATTGAAAAAACCAGCTCATGCTTCATTAAGAAACTAATCTTATTTTCTTCAATTATTCGCCAATGACCATCTGAGATGATCCCATCACTAAAATACTTAGTAACTGTGCCATCATTCTCTAAGCAATAGTATGAATTGTAATCACCAATCCAATTACCGCTCATTTCATGTTGAATATGTAAATATTCATCGGCTGTTGCAATAGGTTTTATTTCTTTATACTGTTTACAGCTATCGAGCCAATCAAAAATATTATTCGATAATCTCTGGCAATCTCCACCATCATGCCACCATAACCAAACTGAAAAAGCATCTTCTGGATCTATAAATAATAGATCACCATCCTGTTGAGAAATAACGATAACATCATCCAGTCTTTTTAATAAAAACACATCTTTGCTACAAGTCGTGGTTATATAATCTTGCGATAAAACCTCCAATAACATATTTTTAATTGGAACCATCGCATGAGGATCATTTAGTGATAGTTTAAATTTTTTATCCGTGCATTTAGGATCTTCAATCGTGAATTTACTAAATGCATTTATTAACTCACTAATCTCTTTAGGAAGTAATATATTATTTATTTCCATAATAATTTCCCTATATTAAAATAAACATTTTAAAAAAGTAATTTTTTATAATAGTTATACTTACATTTAGGTCTGTAATGTTCAACTGCCATCTGACCCTATTATTAATCTAAATTGAAACTTTAGATTCATTGTTTATAAACAATTCAAATAATGAATTAGTTGGAAGTGGTATATTCAAAAGAAGTGAACTATCAATACAATCACTTTCAATATCAAAAAGGTATATTCTCTGTTAATAGTCTCTTCAAATATTAAATTTGTTCTTTCTGATAATCTAAAAAATAGATTTCCTGGATCAACTAAAAGCTAATCACTTTCACAAACGATTCTTTTTAAACGTAGGATAACTTTGAGTTAAAATTATGCTCCTTATAATTTAATTATAATCAATTTCAAAAATATTCATCCTGCTAACAAAATTCAAAAAAGCGCAGTTTTAATTACTGCGCTTTTATAGCTTTCAAACTCATTTCAACGTGTCGCATATTTAAAATGCTTTACGACTCGCTTTCACTTTCCATAAAACGTTGTAACTGATCTTTTAAGTTTGGTGGAATACCTTTAATTACAAGCGTGTCCGTTGCCTCGTTGTAAGTTACGCGCTCACCTAAGTGTTTACGTTCAAAGCTTACACTCACACCACCACCAAGACCTGAGAACTTAACCATGCTGGTTACGGTTTTCTTATCAACAGGAAAAGTTTCTTCTAAGTCATAGCTTTGTTCTTTACAAAAACTATCAAACGGGCTGTCATCGCCTTTTGTAAGCGTTGCAGATAGCTCTCTTACGCTGGCATCTTCACCAGTTGTCACACAGTCATTACAGTAGTCAAAAACTTGTTTACGTAAATCGTCTTTTTCTGATTTATCAAATTGTTGCTCAGATAAATAATCCTCTACTGCGCTAAGCATTACTTGGCTTTGCTGTTTTGAATCAATACCCTCTTCACAACCTAAAAAGTCTAAGAAAAAGTCAGCAACTTTACGTCCAGCTCGCCCTTTTATAAATGAAATATAACGGTTGTCGTCAGCTTGTGTATCCCACGCTGTTAAATCGATACGAGCAGCAAGTTGCATGCGTGATATGTCTAAATGACGAGAAGCGGCTAAATCAAGCTCTGAGGTCATAGAATAATGCTCTTTGATGTTAATCATCGCAATTAGCATGTAATCAGTTGCAACGTACTGGTAATGACAAAATACTAAATAGCCTGTTTCACTAAATGCATACTTATCAAGCTCTTCTTTTAAAACCGTCGAGGCTTGCTCGGTCATATGCCAAAAGCCTAACTCATCATTACGGTAACTTTGCATTGCAGATGCTACAACACTGTTTTTGTCACCACTGAAAGCACAATAACCTTTACCAGGTTTACCATTGTATGCATGATGTAATTGTTCGATAAAAACGGCTACTTTATCGTTAATTACCATCTCATCATTTCGAAGGTGAATTTGCGTATCGTCGTCTTTTTTGTCTACATAGTGAACGACTAATTTTTTAACGTCTGTTGTCATCTTTGTTTTTCACGCCTCTAGTGTTAAAATACGAGAATATAACTATTTTATTGAACCAACTAATGCCAATCTTATCAAAATACTCTAATGAAGAAGTAGAACAAATCGTCGATCAGCTTATTGATGTGCTAACTAAACACAATGCGCCGGTTGATTTAAGTCTTATGTGTTTA
The DNA here is from genome assembly GCF_014164015.1 of Pseudoalteromonas sp. SR41-1. NCBI lineage: Bacteria > Pseudomonadati > Pseudomonadota > Gammaproteobacteria > Alteromonadales > Pseudoalteromonadaceae > Pseudoalteromonas > Pseudoalteromonas sp. SR41-1. Next base: position 67,169 of record NZ_JACJEK010000014.1, on the reverse strand, counting down.
GGAAATTCTATCACGCATATCTTAAAAGAGCATGTACCAACAGGGAAAAGACAAGCTGTAACCGAGAACTTTGCAAAAGCGCTCGCGCAGTCGGTTAAATAAAATTTATGAATTTATCGCAGCACAATCAATTTTCATCAAAAGCGAGTCAGCTGCTAAGTTGGGGGCATTGGTTTACCTTTGCCAATATCGGCTTAGCCCTACTTATTAGCTTAAGCTATTTATTTGCAGACTCGCCACCTACAAGCTTTTTAGGCATTACCTATATGCTAGTTACTTGGCTAAGCCACACTAGTTTTATAGCCTTTTTAGCGTTTGTGCTGACGGTATTTCCGCTTAGTTTAATATTCCCCTACCCACGACACATTCGTGGCATGGCCGCTGTAATAGCCACTGTAGGCGCATCATTGCTTACTCTTGATGCTTATGTGTATGTTAATTTAGGTTATCACCTAAGTATATCTGCCTTACCTGAGATCATTTCATTGTTGTGGCATCGTTTAACAAGCTCTCCTGCTTTAACAACCATTTTAGCCAGTGGTATTGTTGTTGTTATTTTAGGCTTTCAGCTACTTGTTAGTAATTACACATGGCACCACCTTGAGCGTTTAAAGCAATATAAATTTGCACGTTACGCAATTTCTTTTTTAATCGTGTGTTTTTCGCTTAGCCACAGTATTCATATTTGGGCTGACGCCAATTTAAACTTTGACGTAACAAAACAAGATAATGTTTTGCCACTTTCATACCCTACTACTGCTAAAAGCTTGTTAGCTAAAAATGATCTGCTAGATATAGAAAGCTACGAGCAAGCACACAACGTAAAAATTAATAACCAAAATATTAGTTATCAAATGCCAAGCCAGCTTGAAAAATGCGAGGACTACACACAAGCCAATGTAGATATATTTGTATTTGAAACTCAACAACAACTCGAAAAGTTTGTTGCCGAGAATAAAAACATGCACAAAACAGAGCAGTTTTTACAGCCAACAAATCATGACGATACGTTATTTAGCTTAGTGTATGGTTTACCCGCTTTTTATAAAGCAGCAATTTTAACCGAGCAGACACTCCCAGTTTGGCAAAGTCAGCGCCGTAGCATTGAAGTAACTGGCATTGAAGAACTAAGCTTTATTAATGATCAAGCACATAGCTCTAGTGCTATTCGAGTAATTAAAGCGAGTGATACCCCTACTGTTCGAGATGATGAAACACAGGTTTTTGCTTTTAGTCTTGCCAATAACAAGCAAGAAGTAGTAACCACCTCAACTTTATACAGCTCTGACAAACGTATTTCTAAGGTAGATGGGCTAATTCAACCTAGCGATTTAATTGCAACAAGCGTTGGGCAATATTTAAATTGCAAAGCTATTGCCAAGCAAACAATGCTAGGCGTTAATCTATACAAGAAAAAAGACGATATGGGCGTGAACTACTCTCAGGGTGTTGTTATAGCCTATAAAAAAGATAGGATTACCTTAATAGATTCAGATGGTAACTTTAAAAACATTTCCGCCGCTGAAGGTTTTTCTATTGAACAAGGTTTAGATATACCATTTTTAGTACAGAGTATTAAAAAGCTCAAAACCTTTACCCAATAACAGTTATCCTAACCTAGCTTGATATACCACCAAGCTAGGTTATAGTTTTATATTGTTGTTAGATATAAAAACCAAGGATGACATGTATGTTTAAAACTTCTCGTTATATTCTCCATTCTAGCTTTTTACTTATCAGTTTTTTTAGCTTTAGCGATACCACTTACTACAAATGTGTAACAGAAAAAGGCACTGTCTTTTCTCAACTCCCCTGTGACGACGAAGCAACGACTTATAAAGTTAACACAACGGGTAATCAGTATTCTGGTCCTAAGGTTGACTACACTAAACAACTAAACGAACTTGAGCGTGAAAGGCTTCTATCTGGCTTACAGGCAGAGCTTCGCAGTAATAACCATAAACTAACAATACTTGATCGTAATAAAGAGCGTGCTGAATACAAACAACAAGAGCGGTTAAATCATATCTTAGCCATTGATGATAAAAAGCGTATTACTAAAGACATTACTAAAAAACTAAAAATAATTAATAAAACATATAAGAAAAACGTATCGGCTGTGACTAAACAAATTAAAATTCTCGAAAAAAAGATAGCTCAATTCCAATAAGTTACTCTTAGTTAGTAAGTAACATTTATCTTGGTTTTAAACTTAAAATAACATACCCTTAACACAATAGAGTATAAACTCTAGGGACTTTTAAGGAGTGCAAATGCAACCTCGCCATATTGCTGAATTAATTTTAACGGGTTTTAAAAGGCACTATCAGTTATTTCAAAAAACAACAGCCAAAGCCCCTCTTGCCTTCGCAAAAAAAGATTGGCAAGCAATTAATGATATCAGCCGTTTGCGTATCAGCTATTATGATGATCGTGTTAACGAAACCACGCAAGCGCTAAAAAAAGAAACCCCAACCGAACAACTCGATGAAAGCCTATGGCTTGAAGTTAAAAAGGTATATCAGCATTTTTTATGTTTTCATCCCCAAGCAGAGCTCGCAGAAACTTTTTATAACTCTGTATTTTGCCGGCTGTACCATAGGCGCTATTTTCATAATGACTTTATATTTGTAGAAGCAACCTTAAAAGATGCTCCTTCAGTGCCTGTAGAGGCAGAATATAGAACATACTTTCCTGTAGTTGATGGCCTAAAACCAACAATAAAACGCATTATTAGTCATTTTGATTTTAAGGCCCCATTTGTAAATTTAGAGCGTGATATCCGCCTCCTTGTTAAAGCTTTTTATAAACAAGCCCCCGATACACATCACCAACCTTGGCAAATGCGCTTTGATATCTTACACACGCCTTTTTATCGTAATAAAGCAGCCTATATTGTTGGTCGTGTTGTTTCAAAAAGTGGGGTTCAGCCCTTTATAATCGCTGTATTACACGATGAAGATAACGGATTATATTTAGATGCACTTTTAACTAAGTCATCTCAAATGCGTGTTATTTTTGGCTTTGCCCGCGCCTACTTTATGGTAGAGACTCACGCACCTTCAGCACTTGTTCGGTTTTTAAATCAACTTATGCCAAACAAAACACTTGCTGAGCTCTATAACGCAGTGGGTTTTCATAAGCAGGGTAAAACTGAGTTTTACCGAGAGTTTTTAAATCATTTATCTCACTCTAGTGATGAGTTTACAATTGCACCGGGGACTCCCGGTATGGTGATGATGGTATTTACCCTCCCCTCATTTGGCTATGTTTTTAAAGTAATAAAAGACAAATTTGGTGAGAGTAAACCCTTTGGCCGTGATACCGTATTAAAGCGTTATCAACTGGTAAAAAATCATGATCGTGTTGGCAGAATGGCCGATACCATAGAGTATTCTAACGTCGTATTTCCTTTAGCGCGTTTTGATAGTAATTTACTTGCGCAATTACATAAAACAATTGGCTCATCAATGGTAATTGAGGGCGATTGGTTGATCATCAAGCATTTGTATATTGAACGGCGCATGACACCTCTTAACTTGTTTTTAGAAAATGCTGATGAAGAAAGTGTCGCCGACGCAATTGAAGAATATGGGCAAGCCCTAAAAGAAATGATTGCTGTTAATATATTCCCTGGTGATATGCTCTTAAAAAACTTTGGTGTAAGTAAGCACAAACGTATTATTTTTTACGATTACGATGAAGTTCAATATCTAACCGATATGAACTTTAGAACATTACCAAAAGCAAAGAGCTATGACGACTATTTAATGGATGTACAAAGTTACTCTGTTGCACCACAGGACGTATTTCCTGAGCAACTTTGTACATTTGTAATGCCAAACCCTATGTATAAAAAGTTTTTACTCAGCACTCATCCTGAGCTTATAGATGTTAGCTTTTGGAAGCAGGCACAACAAAATATAAAAAATGGTCAGGTAAGTCATATTTACCCATACCCGACAGCACAGCGCTTTATTCACCACTGGTAAGCGCTAAAGGACACACACAATGAATATAAGTAAAATAGATTTAAATTTACTCGTTTACCTCGATACATTGCTTCGAGAATGCAACGTAACACGCGCTGCTAATCAATTGAGTATAACGCAACCTGCAATGAGTAATGGCCTTAAACGTCTTCGTAACTTATTTAACGACCCTATTTTAGTTCGTACCAGCGATGGTATGGTGCCTACCGAGCGTGCTTTGGAGTTACAACCCGTTATTCGTGGCATATTAATGACCCTTGAAGAAACTCTAGCTCCTAATCGAGAATTTGAGGCAAGCCAAAGTAAGCGTGTGTTTAGAATAATGGCCAGTGATTACGCTGCAAGTACATTAGCACCAAAGCTTTTAAGTAAATTGCACGAAGAAGCCCCCGATACTACTTTAGATATACTCACACCAAGTGATGTCACCTTTCATGATGTAGAAAACGGTAAAGTAGATATGGCAATCAACCGTTTTGAAAACTTACCGCAGTCTTTTCATCATAAACGTATTTGGAAAGATAGTTTTTGCTGCTTAGTAAAAGCCGATAATCCTATAATTGAAAACTTTAGCCTCGACAGCTATTTAAAAGCGCGCCATATATGGGTGAGTAAAACAGGTTTTGGTGTAGGTGTAGGCATGGACCCTAAAGATGTTCAAAAACTTGGCTGGGTTGACGAAGCACTTGCTCACTTTGGTAAGCATCGTAATATTGCCACTTTTACGCGTAACTACCATGTAGCTATTCATTTAGCTAAAGAGAAAAATTTGATTGCGACCCTTCCTTCAAAAGCCGCAAATATATATTTGGATGATCCGGGGCTTAAAATTTTAGAGCCACCATTTCCAATTCCTCCTTTTGAGCTTGATATGATTTGGAGCCCACTGTTACATCGCGATGCGAGTCACATTTGGTTACGTCAAAAAGTAGCTGAAGTAGCTGAAGAGCTAAAATAACTTTATTACACAATATAATGTAAAAATTGCTAGGTTAACTTTTTGCCTGTTAACTTAGCATCTTACTAGATCAAAATTAAACCAATAAAATCAAATAACTACATAATAATTAAAACGTGGAACATACATTGCTTTTATTTAATTGAACTATACATTCATTTAATTAAAGAGGTCATTATGAACACCCATCAAGGATCAGAAGTAAATCATATTACTGACATCATTCAAGTTATGAACAGCGGCATCGATTTTTATCAAAAAGCACAGGAAAAAGTTGAAGACCCTGCTATTGGTGCACTTTTCCAGCGTATGATAGATGCCCGAAAAGTGAGTGTTGAGCGCTTGCAGCCATATGCAATTAATGAAAAAGGCGAACGCGAAGATGGCTCATCTTTCGCAGTTGAAGCACGACGTGCGTACACAGCCCTATTGACTACTTTCACCTCACACAACGACAGCACGTATGTAAAAGAGCTTGAAGAGGTAGAAGATAAAACCCTTGAAGAAATTAAAGCAGCAATGGATAAACCGCAACCAGCTGACTGCGAAGCTGCACTGGCTAAAACATTATTAACAATGCAAAGCTGCCATGCAGAAATGAGCCGTATGCAAAAGCATTAAGCTTACATAGCGCATAACTAGAACCCAGCCTCGAGCTGGGTTTTTTATTGCCTCTAATACCAATCTACATAGTTTTTTAAGCAATTTAACAAATTGCATTACATTATAACGATGCTAAATAGACCCCATATATAAGCAGAACGGTATAAACACCGCCTTATTTCACCACATTTTAAATACATAATTAGTACAAATATTTAATATTATTAGAATATTTATTTAACCACGCTTTATTTTTGCTGTGCTAATTTTGTTAATAGGTACCTAAAACCTTGCTGTGGCTCCGCAGCATTTAATTAAAAATAAGGTCCAATATGAAAAGTAAACTAACCAAACTACAAAATAATGCTGATGTAGATATGACCCCGATGTTAGACATAGTGTTCATATTACTAATTTTCTTTATTGTAACTACATCTTTTGTAAAACCTGTGGCTATTGAATTAAACCGACCACTCGACAGCCCTCAAATAGATAAGCCTGTTAAAAATGCTTTATTTAGAATTGATGAAAGTAACGGAGTATATTTTTCTGGGAGGTTAATTGATTTAGAGCAAGTTGCGACTAACTTAGCTATGTTCGCGGCTAAATATGAAATAAGTTCGGTACTTATAACCGCAGACGAAAACAGTACACATAATACTTTAATGAATGTAATGAATAATATTAAGCAATACGATGATTATCCAATAAGTTTGATTTCTAAATAAAATCAGCCCAAGCTAAAACCAAAAAAAGGGCCTTACGGCCCTTTGAGTTAAATAACAAAAGGGAGGTTATTAATTAAAAACGGTATTCTGCACCTACGTAGTAGTAAGCACCGTTAAATCCAAACGGAGCCGAACGACGTGAGTAGTCAAACACACCTGAGCTACTTATTACTGTGTTGCCACTAGCATCCACAATAGTACCTGAGCGAGAGTTACCTATTTCATTTTTATCTGGGTAAACATCGAACAAGTTATTTGCACCAATATTTACTGATAAATCTTCAGTAACGAAGTAGTTAACTTTAACGTCAGTTAAAATTTCTGCGCCATACGTTTGACGACCGCCATCTTCTACTGTGTATTCACCAAAACGATTAAGTGACAGGTTAACAGTCCAATCATCACGTTGATAAAGCGCACTTAAGTTAATACGGTCCTCTGGTTGCCACTCTTCTATAATAGAGATGTCTTCAGCTGAGAATATATCTTCTACTTTTACTGTCTCAAGGCTTGAGCCAGCAGGAGAGAACAACGATACAACATCTGTTTTGGTAAAGTTAGCTGCAAGTGTAAAATCAAGCGTGCCGCCTAAACCTTCAGTGTTCCACGTTGCTACAAAATCAACACCACGAGTTTCTGTATCAGCACCATTTAAGAAAAACTGCCCTACGCCAGCACCTGCACTATTTAGTGCTGCATCAAGGCTTGTAGATAACCCTTTACCTAAGCGATCACTAATTACAATACGGTCGTCAATATCAATCGAGTAGTAATCAACGGTTACATTAATATTATCGGTAACGTTATACACAATACCTAAACTACGGTTTTGTGATTTTTCTTCTTTAAGTTTTGGAATACCTAAACTTTGCGCAAGTGTTGAATCATTTCTAAATGTACCAACTTCTTCTGCAACTAAATTCCCATTAGTATCAACAACAAATTGTGTGCTTACGTTATTAAAGTAAAGCTGCTGCATTGAAGGCGCTCTAAATCCTGAGCTTAATGCACCACGTAATGAAATATCGTCGGTAATAGACCAGTTACCAGCAAGTTTAAAGTTTACTGTATCGCCAAAACCTTTGTAGTTATCGTAGCGAAGTGCTCCAGATAAAATCACATCTTCAATTACATAAGATTCTGCATCTACGTAAAATGAAATTACATCACGTGACTCATCCACTGAAGACGCAGGTGATGAACCACCAAAACCTTGTGAACCACCCGATGCATCTTCAGAGCCAACACCGCCACTTAAACCGCTGTAAATACTTACACCATTTAATGTGTCGTAATCGCGGTACGCATATTCATTACCTTCTAAAATACGGTATTCATCAGTACGTATTTCAGCACCCATTGCTAACGAATAATCATCAAAGTTTTGCGTAAAATCAATATTGATTGTTTGCAGTGATAATTCCATGCCGTAAGCGTACGCTTCACGTGGAATAGTTGTACGAATATCAGCTGCACTTAAGCCTTGGTCATAACGTAAAAAGTTAGCGTATGAGGCATTGATAGTGTCACTTGTAGTGTAATCAATGCTGTTCTCACCATAGGTGTAAGATAAATCAAGGCTTGCATCGTTATCAAATTCAGTTTTATAACCAAAGTTGTACGAGATATCGTCGATAGTTGTGTTGATTTTTGGTAAGAAACCTAGCGGAATCGTTGCATCGTTATCTTGTAGTACTGGGTTACCGCCTGCATTTGCATTATGACGGAAAAATGCAGCCGACTCATTTTCGCGTGTTGAGTAAGTAATAAAGCCGTAAAGCTCGCCATCACCTAACTCGTAACCGGTATTAATTGTTAAACCAAACTGCTGAGAATCAGCATCACCAATTCTAAAGGTATCACGATCGGCTGTCAGCTCACGCGGATCGCCAGCAAGTAAAGTGCCGTCACTTAGTTCTGTACAACCATAAAACTGACAAGAGCCATGTAAACCGGCACGGTTAGTCGGTGCACGGTCACGGTAATTGATAGTTGTATTTAAATAACCGTCATCACCTAGCGCAAAGCCTTTATTAAAATCAAGGTTAATGGTTTCGCCATCGCCTTCAGAATATTGACCGTAGTTAATAGCCGCTTTGCCACCTTCGCTACCATCTTTAAGCACAATATTAATAACACCTGCAATTGCATCAGAACCATACTGAGCAGCAGCGCCATCACGTAATACTTCAATGCGTTTAATTGCAGAAGCTGGAATTGCATTCATGTCAGTACCTGCGGTACCACGCCCAACAGAGCCATTAATATGAATAATACTTGCTTGATGACGACGTTTGCCGTTAATTAACACCAATGTTTGATCGGGGCCCAAACCGCGAAGTGTCGCAGGTCTTAAAGCATCAGTACCGTCACTAATTGCAGAGCTTGAAAAGTTAAATGAAGGGGCGATAGACTGTAGCATACGACCAACTTCTGTTTGGCCTGTATTTTCAAGCGCTTCTGCACTTAAGATATCTACTGGAACGGGTAAATCTTCAACTGAACGCCCTGCTACACGGCTACCGACAATAGCAATTTTTTCAATTTTTTCTTGAGCGACTTCTTCTGCTGCGTTTACACCTTGCGAATTTACTGCAAGTAAAGCTGGTAATACTGCTGCACTGACCGCTGAAAGCTTCATCATGTTGTTATCATTCCTGTTGATTTGTTTGAGTTTTATACTCAGTAAACCATTTTGATCAACAACCGCATCGAGCTCAGTCCCACCTAATAATGCCTCTAGAGCATCTAGCTGAGTGTAAAATCCATAAACTGAATTTGCGTCATACTGCTTTGCCAACTCATAAGAAAACACCACGGTTTGCTCTGTTTGTTTAGCATATTCAATTAAGGCTTTGTCTGCTCGCTGCGCTTTTATATCAAATTGCACCATTTGCCCAGTGGTTTGTGTTGCTGCTTGTACACTTAAACTAAAAATAGCCGGTGCAAGCACACTAAATCCACTCAATAAATGCGTTTGGTTACTGCGCAACTTATATAAACAGCTGACAAACAAAAATCCTCTATGGGTTTGTTTCTTTTTTTTAATGTTTTTTTTACGTTCAATCTTTATTGATGTAACTTTACCTAACATTAGTTTGATTTGCATAACGTCTACTTATGATTCTGTATGGTGTTTTAGCGTTACTACATGCTCACCTAAACGCTCATGATCAATCGAAAAGTTAGTTTGTAAACTTTCTAGTAAACCTTCAACGTCACCGGCTTTAAATACTCCAGCCACTTTAATACTGGCAAGCTCAGCTGATGAAAGCTCAAAACGTGTGGCTGTATAGCGGCTTACTTCATTTAAAGCATCGCTTAGCTCTTCTCCATTAAAAATAAGCATCCCGTTTTGCCATGCCAAATCGCGTTGTACGTCGTTCATTGAAAGCTGCGTAATTGGTTTTGTAACACTTTGCTCAATAACTGCTTTTTCGCCTGAGGTAACAATATTGGCATTAATTTGACGAATTTTTTTCGTGCTATTATCTGCAAGTTGATAATCTTTAAAGTCATTTGCATCAACCGCTACACTTGGATCGGTGATCATCACTTTGCCTTCAGTAACCACCAGCTCTAAATCTGATGATGTATTGCGTTGTACATTAAATACCGTGCCTAACGCGGTAAAACTTTTATCACCAGCCATAACACTAAACGGACGCGTGGCATCTTTTGCTACATTAAAGCGCCCTTCTCCACGACTAAGTAATAACTGCCTGCGGCCTTTACTATAAGCAACTTCTAGTAAGCTATTAGTATTAAGCTGCACTATGGTGCCGTCTGGCAATACATACGTTGCTTGCTCACCTACTTTTGTTTTGTAAATTTTAGTGTAATTAACTTTTGCAAGCTCTTGGTTGTAGCCATTTTCTAAGTTAATTAATAAGTAGCTGCATACCATTAACGCTGCAAACAAACTCGCTGCAATTGAATAAGAAAACATCCACTTGTTTTTTGATGTTTTAGTATTGTTGCGCTGAGGAAATAAATGACTTAATTCGTTTAATACTGAAAGCTCATCCCAAAGCTGAGCAAGCTCGTATATAGAGTCTTGATGTGCGGTGCTTTGCATCATCCATAATTTAAATTGCTCTTTTTCATCATCAGTTAAACCACGATCAATCGCGCTTATCCAATCACATGACTTTTCTAAGATTAAATCTTTTGAATTAAATTGATGAACATTACTCATTCTGCGACCCTCTTAACTGATATAGGATGTGCCTGAGCTTTAGGGTTCGTTTGAGGGCTTTGCTCATGTTCACGCATGTATAACATGGTTTGTAACAATCCTTTGGCAATGTGTTTTTCAACAGTGCTTTGGCTTAACTGCATTTGGTCTGCTATCTCTTTTTGGCTCATACCGTAAACTTTTTTTAATATAAAGCATTTACGAATCGATGAGCTTAGTTGCTCAGTAGCTCTACAAAAAAGTAAAAAACGCTCTTTAGATGTGTATTCGTCTTCGAGCTTCATTGATTTGAGTAATACGGGCAATTCGTTATCGTTTTCTAACGAATCATTAAATTTATTGTCCCACTTAGCTATATGGTTGAGTGCTAGATGTTTTGCTGTTTTTAGCATATAACTGCGGGTAAACTGGATGTCTTGTTTTAAATCAGCTTCATAGCTTTTTACAAAAGTTTCTTGCACAATATCTTCTACATCGTCGGGTTGAACAATGCGCGATACAAAACGTTTGAGCTGTTTAGAAATATCAACAAATGTTGACGTGAACTTTACTTTTTTCGTCATCCTTAACATCCACCTGTTGTTATTTTTATTATTAGGGCGTGTTGGCCTTTCGTGGTTGAATTTGCAGCAGTACGTTTGGTATTTAGGCAAGGTAGAGCCTATGTAGTGTGGTTATTCCCCATAAATAGGTGATAACGCAGCATAAATACCATACATGCGCTGCCCTTTGAGCTCGATCTAGGAACGATTAACTCTTTGTTGCTCGGTTTTGACTTAGCCCGCTAGGTTACAAACCTCGCGCCGCGATTAAATCGTACCTAGATTGAACAAATTTCAATCCACAAAGGTAAACACGCCCCAATAGATTACGAGTTTTTGACATAAAAACAAGCTCAAATGTTAATTCTGGGTTATTTAAATGCATAGGAAGATAAATGAGTAAACTTTTAGATTATATACGACTTAGTTTCTTTGCATTCGGTTTACTACTTGGAGTGCAAATTCCTGCATTTGTAAGTGACTTTGGCCAAGCATTAGCAGCCCAGTTAATTGAAGCTAATAATGCCGTTGCGCCTTTTAAAAACGATGCAGCTAAGTATTTCAATAATGATTTAAATAAGCTAATAAGACACTATCAAAATATTGATGATGAAATTGTGAACAAAGGGGCAAGTAATATCAGTACTCTTTACGAGCGACAGCAAGATTTACAGATAGCCGTAAATAGGTTTGAGAAATCTCCGTATATATTTACTATGATCAGTGGCATGAGCGATATAAAACAACAAGTATGGCAACGCTTTGAAGGTCAAATCATTTTGAAAAAAGACTCTATTATAGCCGCCATTGTTGCAGCCATAATTGTTGCCTTGCTTGCAGAGCTTACTGGTTATTTGTTTTTAACTGGAGTAAAACGCTCATTTAAACGCTTATTCGCAGCTCAAAAATAGTGATTTCATAAAATCATAAAATACATCGGTTTTGCGGGTTGTTAAACTATTTTGCGGACGTAAAAACCAAACCGGTGCATCATCTTGTGCCATTACCCCAGGCATAACTTCAACCAAAATACCGTTTTTAAGATCTTCATTAATCGCTATTTTTGATTTAATAGCAATACCATGACCTGCAATGGCAGCTTGTGTCATATTATCAGAGTTTGAAATAGTAAAACGAGTTTTAGCATTAAAGGTATGTATTTTTTTGTGTTCGTCAAAAAGCTTTAACTGGCGTTGCCACGGCAGGCAAACCCAATAATGCTCACTCAATTGCGTTAAATTTTCAGGCATGCCGTACTTTTCTATATAGCTAGGGGCTGCACACAGTATGCGACTATTGTTTACGATTTTACGAGAAAGTAATCCTGAGTCATTTAATTTTCCCACCCTAATTGCAACATCTTGCGCGTCATCAACTACATTTACAAAATGATCCGTTATTAAAAAATCAAGCTTTAGTTCAGGGTAAGCTTGCTCAAACTCATTGAGTTTAGGCATTACGTATTTTGAAAAAACCCAAGGCGGCATGGTCACGCGTAGTAAACCACTCACCGATGAGCTGCGCGCGCCAATACTATGTTCAGCATCGTGAAGGGCTTCTATTATAGCCCCCACACGCGTATAAAATATTTCACCTGCGGGAGATAACCGTACTCGCCTGCTATCTCTAAAAACAAGTACTGTAGCAAGCTCACGCTCTAGTTTACTTAAGCGATGGCTCACCGTTGCAGGCGATAAACGCTGCTCGCGGGCAGCAGCAAGTACGCCCTTGTTTTCAACTACAGCTATAAATGTTTCTAGGTCGCTTAAATTATACATAAAGATGCCATTGTGCACTTTTCAATGTTTAATATTTTCGAATGAAGCTTTCAGTATTGCAATGTTTATTTAAATATCTAAAACACTATAATTGCAAATAGTCTAATTATTGAGGTTCAATCATGAGTTTAAAAGCGCAAATAGATGCCTATAACGTACAAAAAGATGCCAAATTGCCAGCTGACGTTTTGGCACTAATGAACACTACAAACGAAGAGCTAATTGCACAGCATATAAAAGACAATGCATTGCAAATTGGTCAAAAAGTAGAAAACTTTAGCTTAGCCAACCATAACGGCGAAAACATTGAGCTTGCAGATTTACTAAAAAAAGGCCCGGTAGTTATTAGCTTTTATCGTGGTGGCTGGTGTCCATATTGTAATTTAGAACTAAAAGCACTTAACGACTACTTACCACAATTTAAAACTCAAAGTGCTCAGTTAATCGCAATATCACCACAACTACCTGATGAAACTCTCTCAACTGCACAAAAAAACGACCTTGAATTTGACGTGCTTTGCGATGTGAGCAATAAAGTAGCTGAGCAATTTGGTTTATTGTTTACACTTGATGAGCGTATTCAAGCGTTATATACACAATTTGGTATTGATTTTGAACACTACTACGGCGATAAAAGCTTTAAATTACCGCTACCGGCCACCTATGTGATAAACCAAAAAGGTGTTATTACATACGCATTTTTAAGCGAAGATTACACCCTACGCGCAGAACCTATTGATGTTATGACAGCACTTGAATCGGAGAATAATTAATGTCTATTTTAAAATCGTTAAAAACACTTACTCTTTCACTACTCGTGGGCACAAGCCTTGTATCTGGTTATGCAGTCGCTGATGAACCAAATGAACAAGCAAAACCTAAAGTGCTTATTTTTGATGTAAACGAAACCCTACTTGATTTAACGTCAATGCGTACCTCTATTGGTAAAGCGCTAGGCGGACGTGAAGATTTATTACCACTGTGGTTTTCAACCATGCTGCATCATTCATTAGTAGATACAGTAAGCGGTAGTTATCACGACTTTGGGCAAATCGGTGTGGCGTCACTTCTTATGGTTGCTCAAAACAACAACATTGATATTACAAGTGAACAAGCTAAAACAGCTATTGTTACGCCTCTTTTAACGCTTCCGCCACACAGCGATGTTAAAGAAGGACTGGCAAAACTCAAAGCACAGGGCTATAAGTTAGTAAGCCTTACAAACTCTTCAAACAAAGGTGTAAAGGCACAGTTTGAAAGCGCTGGTTTAATGTCTTACTTTGATGCGCGTTACAGCATTGAAGATATTAAAATTTACAAACCAGACTTACGTGCGTATGAGTGGGTACTTAAAAAGCTAAACGTAGCACCAAATGAAGCAATGATGGTTGCAGCCCATGGTTGGGATGTTGCTGGTGCAAAAGAAGCTGGCTTACAAACCACTTTTATAGCACGCCCAGGTAAAGCACTTTACCCATTAGCTAAAAAACCAGATCACGTTGTGAAAGATTTACATGAATTAGCCGCTCTACTTAAATAAGTACACGCTGATGAATCAATACCCAAGCGGCCAATGTTAGGATGACATTGGCCGCTTTTTTATAACTAACCCTAAATATGTCTTAGTGTATTTATTTTCATAATCAGTATGCTAAAAATCGAATTTAAACAAAGCATTTAGACCGCTATGCGTTATTTTATCTGCTAGCAATTTAGTACTCACAACGCTACTATTAAATAAATACGTGGTGGAGAACATAATGAATAGTGAAAGATTAGGTGAGTTTGAGCAGTACTTTCAAATTAATGAAAGTATAAGAGTAAATTTATTCCCCGTATCAAACGGACAAGTTCCTAAATCGCAGCTTGAGCTTGAAGACGACATTCCCCCACTATTTAGATTAGCAAATGAAGTAAGTGAGCTTGAACAAAGCTCGTTACGCCCACTGCGTAACTTAGGCGATATAGCACAAGAGCTAGCTACTTTTTTACAAGCGCAGTCACGTAAAATAGATTTAATAATGAGCCATATTTTGGCCTCAGAACAAGCCCAAGATAACGCAATACAATGTGATAGCTACGGCGGTGGCGGTATTCGTTTTACATCACCTGAAGTACACTCAATTGGCCAAGCATTTAGAACCAAACTGTTTTTGCACCACGAGGCCTCTGCGGTTTATTGTTACACCGAAGTTGTGGCAGTAGAAAAACAAGATAGCGAACACTACCAATACACTATGCTCTTTACCGCAATTAGAACCACTGACCAAGAACTTATTGTTAGAGCGAGTTTACATGCTCAAACCCGCCAACTTAAAAAACGTCAAGAACTTGATCAAAACCAAGGCGACCTAAACAGTGATAATTAGCTGACATCTTTATGTAAAATGCTAAACTAGCGCCATCTTAATTAGTATATAAAATTCATGAACTTTAGACTTTTACCAGAATGGGCCGAGCAAGACGCTGTTATGCTTACATGGCCTCACAAAGACACCGATTGGGCCGACAACTTAACGCGTGTAGAACCTGTATATATTGAACTTGCTAAACACATAACAACGCAGCAACAGCTTGTTATTGTGGCGCATAACAGTGCCTTAAAAGTGCATATTACAGCATTACTAAATAGTGCTAACGTCTCTCTTAATCGTGTTCATTTTGTAGTAACGCCTACTAACGATACCTGGGCGCGCGATCATGGTCCGCTTACTTGCGCCGCTATTGATTCAACAGAACAATTAAAAGTATATGATTTTACTTTTAATGGTTGGGGCAATAAGTTTGAAAGCACATTAGACAATCAAATTAATCGTACTTTGGTAAAAGAGCTAAGTAGCACAAACAACCAATATCAAGCGCTCGATATGGTACTTGAAGGTGGCGGTATTGAAATAAACGAGCACGGTGTGTTGCTAACAACCAGTGAGTGTTTGCTTAATAAAAACCGTAACCCTGATTTAAACCCAAATGATATTGAAGCACTTTTGAAAGAGCACTTAGGCGCGACGAGTTTTTTATGGGTTGAACATGGCTATTTAGCGGGCGATGACACCGACAGCCACATTGATACCTTAGTGCGTTTTGCACCAAATAATACCCTTGTATATGTGCAGTGTGACGATAAAACTGATGAGCACTTTAGCGCACTTGATGCGATGGAAAAACAACTAAAAACCTTTAAAACTGCCGATAACACCCTATATAACTTAATTGAGTTACCGTGGCCAAAAGCCGCTTATGACGATGAGCAAACACGCTTACCGGCTACCTACGCTAACTACTTAATTATTAATAATGCTGTGCTTGTGCCAACGTATAATGATGCCAATGATGAGCGTGCTCTTGCGCAAGTTCAAAAAGCATACCCACAACACACTATTATTGGCGTAAATTGCCAACCAATTATTGAACAATTTGGCAGCCTACACTGTATTACAATGCAATTACCTCGTGGATTTTTAGCTGGAGCAGCACAATGACAAGCCCTGCAAAATTAACCGTTGCGTTAGTGCAACAAAGCAATAGTGATAACGCTCAGGACAATATGGCAAAATCAATAAGTGCCATTCGTGAAGCCGCTCAAAAAGGTGCAAAACTGGTTGTACTCCAAGAGCTACACCGAAGCCTCTATTTTTGCCAAACCGAAAATGTTGACGTATTTGATTTAGCCGAAACCATTCCAGGCCCTAGCAGTAATGCCTTAGGTGAGCTTGCTAAAGAGCTAAGCATTGTTATTGTCGCGTCTTTATTTGAAAAGCGCGCTACGGGCCTTTATCACAATACTGCAGTTGTATTAGAGCAAGACGGCAGTATTGCAGGTAAATACCGCAAAATGCATATTCCTGATGATCCAGGTTTTTACGAAAAATTTTACTTTACCCCAGGTGATATCGGTTTTGAGCCTATTCAAACCTCGGTGGGTAAATTAGGCGTGCTAGTATGTTGGGATCAATGGTTTCCTGAAGCTGCACGTTTAATGGCAATGGCTGGCGCTGAGGTATTAATTTACCCAACCGCTATCGGTTGGGATCCTAACGACGACATTGCTGAGCAAACTCGTCAAAAAGATGCGTGGGTTATTAGCCAGCGTGCCCATGCTGTTGCCAATGGCGTGCCGGTAATTAGCTGTAACCGCGTTGGCCATGAAAGTGACCCTAGTGCGCAAAGCGATGGTATTTCGTTTTGGGGCAATTCGTTTATTGCAGGCCCACAAGGTGAACTATTAGCAGAGGCTAATAATACTGATGAGCAAATTTTAGTAGTAGAAATTGATCAAAAACGCTCAGAAAACGTAAGACGTATTTGGCCTTTCTTACGTGATAGACGAATTGATCACTATAAAGACCTAACAAAAATATACCGAGACTAAGTAACCTTAACTCAAGATGGCTCTTACTTGCTAAGAGCCAACTATAAATGGAGTAATAAATGGCGTTTGAGCAATGGGCAGCCTTGCCTTGGGTAAAATCTCATAAAGATAAAATTCAATGGGGCCAGCTAAGCGGAAGTGG
Source organism: Pseudoalteromonas sp. SR41-1 (assembly GCF_014164015.1). NCBI lineage: Bacteria > Pseudomonadati > Pseudomonadota > Gammaproteobacteria > Alteromonadales > Pseudoalteromonadaceae > Pseudoalteromonas > Pseudoalteromonas sp. SR41-1. Next base: position 49,856 of record NZ_JACJEK010000014.1, on the reverse strand, counting down.
TTTAAGTATTGCTATTGCTGAAGGCGTTAAACAACAAGATAACTTAGTCTTAATTGTTACGCCTGATACACCAAGTGCACTGCGCCTTGAAACAGAATTAGAATATTTATTACCCGATAACCCAGTCATGGTATTTCCTGATTGGGAAACTCTGCCATACGATCATTTTTCTCCCCATCAAGATATTATTTCAGCCCGTTTGGCCACTTTAAACACCTTAAAAAAAGAACAACAAAGTGTGTTAATTGTACCTGTATCTACCTTAATGTTGCGCACAGCCCCGGCCTCGTTTATTTACGGTTCGACAATAAACTTTAAAGTGGGCGACAAACTAGACACTCATAACTTTCGTGACAATTTAGAGCAAGCTGGTTATTTAAATGTTCAACAAGTAATGGAGCACGGCGAATACGCTATACGCGGCTCTATCGTTGACTTATACCCAATGGGTAGCCCGCATCCATTTAGACTCGACTTTTTTGATGACGAACTCGATACCATTCGCTTATTTGATGTAGAAACACAGCGCTCTGATGAAAAAGTAGATAAAATTGAGCTACTTCCAGCACATGAATTTCCTACTAACGACGCTGATATTGAACGTTTTAGAATAAGCTACCGTGAAAAATTTGGTGCAAGCTCGCAGCAAGACTCTGTATACATGCAAGTAAGCAAAGGTAACTGGCCTGCCGGTATTGAATACTACATGCCGTTGTTTTTTGAAAAGCTCGCGACTATTTTTGACTACCTGCCAGATACAACAACCGTTATGCAGCTGGGTGATTTAGAGCACGCGGCAGATAACTTTTGGCACGATGTAAATGTACGCTATGAAAACCGCAGAGTTGACCCACTTCGTCCATTACTAGAACCCAATGCGCTTTATCAGCCAATTGAAGAGCTGTTTTCTAATTTAGGCAATTTTGCACGTATTAGATTATCCCTTGCAAAGCTTGGTACTAAAGCAGGCAATAAAAACTTAAGCGTTAGCGAGCTGCCTGCCATTCGAATTGATCATAAACAGCATGAACCTTATGGCGCGTTTATAAATTATGTAGCAGAGCAAAAAAAGAAAAAAGGCCGCATATTACTCAGTGTTGAATCGGACGGTCGTCGCGAATCATTGCTGAGCATTTTAAAACCAAGCGGTTTAAAATTTAAAGAATTTGAAACACTCGAACAATTTATAAAAAGTGCAAGTGACGTAGGCTTAATAGTAAGTCCGCTCGAGCAAAGTGTAGTACTTGGCACTAAACCAAGCCTTTCTATTATTACCGAGCAAGAACTGCTTGGCATAAAAGTATCTCAGCGCAGACGCCGCAAGCACAAGTACGAAGCCAGCCAAGATGCGCTAATTCGTAATTTAGCCGAGCTTAAAGAAGGTCAACCTGTTGTGCATCTTGATCACGGTGTTGGCCGTTATCAGGGGTTGCAAACAATTGATGCTGCAGGTGTAGTTACTGAATTTGTAACAATTACTTACGCAAGTGAAGCTAAATTGTACGTGCCAGTATCTGCATTGCATATGCTTAGTCGTTACTCTGGCGGTGAAGAAGCCAGCGCCCCGCTGCATAAGCTTGGCTCAGATGCGTGGGAAAAAGCAAAAAAACGTGCGGCTGAAAAAGTTCGCGATGTCGCCGCAGAGTTACTCGACATTTATGCTCAGCGCCAAGCAAAACCTGGTAATAAATTTACCCTAGACGCCCCTGCATATCGCCAATTTAGCGATAGCTTTCCGTTTGAAGAAACTGACGATCAGCGCAACGCCATAGAAGCCGTATTAGGTGATATGCAATCAAAACAAGCGATGGATCGTTTAGTGTGTGGTGACGTAGGCTTTGGTAAAACAGAAGTGGCCATGCGCGCTGCTTTTGTAGCAGTTAACGATGATAAGCAGGTAGCTATTTTAGTGCCCACCACCTTGCTCGCTCAACAACACTATGAAAACTTTAAAGACCGTTTTGCTGATTTTCCTATTGAAGTAGGTGTGCTTTCGCGCTTTAACTCCACTAAAGAGCAAAAAGACACACTTGAAAAAATGGCCAATGGTAAGCTCGATATAGTTATTGGCACACATAAACTTATTCAACAAGACATTAAATTTAACGATTTAGGCTTGTTAATTGTTGATGAAGAGCATCGCTTTGGTGTTCGCCAAAAAGAGAAAATTAAAGCACTGCGCGCCGATGTAGACATACTCACACTGACTGCAACGCCAATACCTCGTACACTCAACATGGCCATGAGCGGCATGCGCGATTTATCGATAATCGCAACGCCACCGGCTAAACGTTTAGCGGTAAAAACCTTTGTACGCCAACGCGATGTAGAACTAATACGCGAAGCGGTACTGCGAGAAATTAAACGCGGTGGCCAAGTTTACTTTTTACATAACAACGTAGAAACTATCGAGCGTGTTGCACAAGAAATTAGTGAATGGGTACCTGAAGCCAGTGTGACAACAGCCCATGGCCAAATGCGCGAGCAAGAGCTTGAGCAGATAATGACTGACTTTTATCATCAAAAATACAACGTGCTGGTATGTACCACGATTATCGAAACCGGTATTGATGTGCCTACGGCTAATACCATAATTATGGACAGAGCAGATAAACTTGGCCTTGCCCAGTTACACCAATTACGTGGACGAGTTGGTCGAAGCCACCATCAAGCATATGCCTACTTACTAACAGGTGATCCTAAAGCGCTTTCTAAAGATGCGAGTAAACGCTTACAAGCAATTGAATCATTAGAGGACTTAGGTGCAGGTTTTGCCCTCGCTACACACGATTTAGAAATTCGTGGTGCGGGTGAGCTACTTGGCGATGATCAATCAGGCCAAATGCAAACCATCGGGTTTAGTTTGTATATGGAAATGCTCGAACAAGCCGTAAATGCGCTGCGCGAAGGTAAAGAGCCAACGCTTGAAAACCTACTTCAAAAACAAACCGAAGTAGATTTAAAGCTGGCTGCATTATTACCTGATGACTACATACACGATGTTAATGCACGCTTGGGTATGTATAAGCGCATTGCAAGTTGTGCTAACCTTGATGATATGGATGAACTACAGGTAGAACTAATAGACCGCTTTGGTTTATTACCTGATGCTGCTAAAAACCTATTTAGCCTACAATTATTAAAAATGAAGGCTAGTAATTTAGGTATAACTAAAATTGAGGCAAATCCAAAAGGTGGTTACTTTGAGTTTAGCCAAGATACCAAGGTTAACCCTAGCTTCATCATTGGCTTGATACAAAGTGCGCCTAAGGTGTACAAAATGGATGGCGCAAATAAACTGCGCTTTGCAATTAGTGAGGCAAATGCCCGCGAACGCTTAAAAATGGTCACTGCAATGATTGCAGATTTCGAAAAAAAGGTTAGCCATTAATGTTGCTAAAAAAATCGCTTATTGTTTTATGCTGCTTATTTAGCAGCACTGCATTTGCAGAACGCTGGTTTGAGGTTGAGGTGCTTGTATTTAAACAGCGCCCTGCACCGTATTTACAAGAAGACTTTAGCCTTAAGCACAAAGCTATTGAAGATAAAAATACGCTAGACTTACTGACCACTCTTTACACTGAACAAGCAATGCAGGCCTGCATAGATGGCGATGAGCGTTTTCAAAAACGCACTTTTACTGATTCATTAGTTAATTCAAACCCGCAATCGGGTGTATGTGACAACAGTATTGACTACCTACAAAGCTACGATGAGCTACCTGTAACGCCTTTAGCACCCGCTAAAGATGATATGCAGCAAACTTATTTATTAGCGCCGCAACAGCTGCAATTTAAAGCGCAATATAGGCAACTAGACCGCAAAGGCTTAACACCTATTCTACACACTGGCTGGCGCTTTGAAGGTGCAAGCAAGTCACGCGCCCCAAGCATGCATTTAATAGCGGGTGAGCATCTTAAAAATGAACCCAATGTAACACCTAGCTATTCAAACCCTGATTTTGTAAGTTTATTAAATTCACAACCGGCACTATTTAACGACCCAGATCAACCAAAAGCAGAGTGGGAACTAGACGGTTTATTTAAGATACATTTACGACATTATTTATACATTACAGCTAATTTTGATATTAGCCAAAAGCTAGAAAACGGCGATACAGAGTCAGCCCGTTTCTCTCAGTTTAGACGTGTAATTAGTGGTGAAGTACATTACTTTGACCATCCACGAATGGGCATGATTGTCCAGATCAGAAAATTCAAACATTAATATTAAGTAGGATATAACAATGAAAAAACTCCTTATCATCGCAGCTACATTAAGCCTTGCGGCTTGTTCTAAGGTAAGTCTTGAAAATTATGAAAAAATTAAAGTAGGCATGGATAAGACTGAAGTTGAAACTATTTTAGGCAGTGCTGATAACTGCGTTGAAAAAACACTACATACTAACTGTGTATGGGGCGATGAAGCAAAAAATATCGAGATCACGCTAGTATCAGACAAAGTAACTTTATATAGTAAACATGGCTTAGCTAATAAATAAAGTGACCAAATGTTAGGGGCTGATTGTATCAGCCCCTTTTAAAATTAATTAAACTCATTTTTTGGAGTAGATAAGCTCAATATTAACGATTTTACTGCGATTTAACGTTATTTTATAGCGTTGATAAAGTATTTTATCTTCCTCAGTTAGCACAAGTACCATGTTTAATTGATAACGCCTTTCTACAGCCTGCTTAGAAATTTTATTACTGTCTAAATGATATAGCTTCCCTTCACCACGTTTTAAATAACGTGCAAATGGTGCAAGATTAAATTGTAGCGTGTGCTGTAGTGTATCGTAGCCGGGCAAAAATTCTTTCGCACTAACACGTGTCTCACTTGCAAAGTGTAACCACTGCGCAGCTTGTTTATTTTGTTGACGACGTTTTGAAAAAATAGATTTCACTTCTTTAGGTATTTTCTTAAAGCGCATGTATTCAAGCCAAATTAGCTGGCTCGCTACTTTATCTTTGGTAATACTATTTTTAAAACTAAATCGCCACTTAGGTCGCCCTTGTACAATGGCTCGCCAAATCATACGTGTAATATCTTCTTTAAATATTTCACGCAGCCCGTAAATAACTCCTAAAATTAAAATAAGCGTTGCGGTTACTTCCGTAAACGTTGAGCGGGCATTAAGTATTACAACCATCACAAATGCCATGATAACAGCTGTTACAGTGCCTTTAACTAATCGCTTAAGGTAGCTGTTAAGAAACCGCGTTTGACGCTGTAATATTACGCCGTGCTCAATTAAGCGTTGTAACAAGCGCATTTTATTTGTTATTCGATTTGCGTCTTGCATGGTTGTTTCAGAGTTGTAGCTTTTCTCTGCTCGATACGTATTTTCGCTTTTACAAAACTGCAGTAAATCGTTACGCTCTTTTGCATAATCGCTACTACGTGGGCCTTCATCTAAAAGCTTTAAAAAAGATTGCTCAACATGCCAACTTAAATAGTTATCAGCATTGGTAAAAAATGGCAGTAGTTTTTCGTCATCTGGTGTGTAGCGACGCAGCTTTTTTAAAAGCCCTTCGCTTTGCTCATATACCTCGTTAGCACGTTTATAAAAATCTTCTGCCTCATCAATTTTTAACGCGTCTTTTATATCGGCATCAAGGGCTAAACGTACTTGATAACAAAATAAATTAAGATTTTGCCGGTAATCTTGTTGCTCACCTTTGTTTTTACTAACAAAACGGCTTCTCACTAAAGGCAAATGTATATTGTTAGCGTTATACGCTAGGTGTGATTTAAAGTGGTTATTAAAGTAAGATTCTTCGGTAAGTGTTTGCGGATTAATCCCCATTTCATTAGGGATAGAAAAATACAGATCTATGCGCTGTTCAGAACGAGGTGTTAGTTCTGGTTCAATGACAAAAGATAAGTTTTCATCTTGTTTTAACAATCAGTTCTCCTTCTAAAATATCGTTTTAGTGTACTTGTCTCCTTTATTTTGTTCAATAAAAAAGGCTCAGTAAATACTGAGCCTTAATAAGATTAATGTGCTAGTTAAAGTTTAATATTGATACCAGCAAATAAACGACGACCTAATGTGTCATAAGTGTACGGGTCAGTATTAGAATCGTTGTTACCTGAGTAGTATGGTGGCTCTTTATCAAACATGTTATTAACGCCTGCAGAAACAGTTAACACGTCATTGATCATGTAAGAAGCGCTAATATCGTGATATACAATAGACGGTGTAGTAGGAGCTAAACACGTATCATCGCCGATACATGCAAAGCTATCCATTCCAGCAATATAACGAGCTTCATATGTAGCATCCCAGTTGTCACCTTTAACATTTAAGTTAAAGTTCGATTTAATATCTGCATAACCGCCGGCACCACCAGTGATGAAGCCTGAGTAATCGACTATTGCACCGGTATCAACAACATACTCATCTAAATAAGTTGTATCTAAGCCTGTTTTCCAGCTTAAACCTAATGCTTCAAATGCATAAGTAAGGTTTAAATCGACACCTGATGTTTTCTCAGAACCAATGTTACGTAATTGGTTGTTGAAAACAATACGGCCATCAGCTTGGAATACTGCAGAAGTACTTGTACAAATTGCATTAGTGCTGCTATTTGCGTTACCAATACATTGATCTACTACATATTGATTGTTGTAAGTAGAAATTGCATTCTCAATTTCAATGTCGTAATAATCTAGCGTCATTGAGAAACCATCAAACCACTCTGGCTCGTAAACAACACCAACGGTAAGCGTATCTGCTTCTTCTGGAGTTAAGTTACTGTTACCACCAACGGTTACTTCAGCTTGGCTGTCTGCACCAGGGTAACTAACTTGCTCGTATGATGGCGCGTTACCAGAATAAAGCTCATCAACTGTTGGGGCACGGAATGCTGTAGAACGAACACCACGTAGCATTAATTCGTCATTTACGCGCCAAGTTAAACCTAGTTTCCACGTTTCGTCTGAACCGAACGTACTATAATCGAATGCACGAACAGCTGCACTTAACTCAACTGCATCAGCAAAAGGTGCATCAGCAAGTAATGGTATAGCAAATTCAACATAAGCTTCATTTACATCAAAACCACCACTAGTAGCATCAACGCGAGGATCGTTACCTAACCCCTGCGCTGCAATTGAATCTGGTGTGTACCATGCTTTTTCTTGACGGCGCTCAACACCTGCTGCAAACGCAGCGTAACCAGCTGGCATTTCAAACATTTCGCCTGAAAGTGATGCTGCTAAAATAAATAATTGACTACCACCTGAATTTTGCTCTGTGTAAATGTAGTCTTGTACATTAGATAACGCCCAATCAGCTTCATCTAATGGATTAAATGTTCCCGCCGCAATTGCTGTATTTATTGCAGAAACATTGTGGAGGTTACTTAGTTTATCTACTGAATCATTGCGACCAAAGTTCGCAGAAAAATCCCAAGAGTAATCACTTATGACACCTTCTGCACCAACAACAATACGGACCGTATCTACTGTTTGAGATAAACCACGTGCACCACTTTCTGTCATACGACGACGATAACTAATTTCATCGCCGTAAGCATAATTCGTTGGTGTTGTAACATAATTGCCATCAGCATCTTCTACAAACGCACCATCAGCAATCTGACGTTTATCATACGTTTCGCTTAATAGACTATTACCCATGCTTTCATTATAGTTAAAACCAAAGTTAATTGGTTGTGGAGCTAATTGCTGCTCTGACCAACGTTTAGTGTATGTAAACTCACTAAAAAGGCTCGTATCATCGCTTAACTCATAAGTCCCCATGCCAGTAAGATTCAAACGTTCCATTGGCGTATATAAGTAACTTTGTTCTGCATAATTGTAAGCATCAGCTTCATCAGTGAAGCGGTGTAAACTACCACCACGGTTACTTAAACCGCTGTCGTTTGCTACACCTTGTTGCTCAACTTCGCCATCGCTGTTAGTAATACCCGCAGTGTTTACGTTATAAATATGGCCGCCTTCGCTAAATGATGAACCACCACAGAAAAGGCCGTTTTCACCTTCAAATAAAGGACAATTTGAAAATCCACGATCACCTTGGCTAGCTTCGCCACGATTCGTATATTGAGCACCAAAGACAATATTACCTTTATCGAATGAAGTACCCACTGTAAAGTCGATAGAAGTTTCTGATGCATCATGCTTTGATGTCATTGCAGAATTAACGTTTAAATCTAAACCTTCAAAATCATTTTTTAAAATGATGTTCACAACACCAGCAACAGCGTCCGTACCATAAACAGCAGATGCGCCATCTTTAAGTACTTCTATCTGTTTAATCATAGATACCGGGATAGTGTTTAAATCAACCGTAGAAGCTGCGCCTGTACCTGAGTTGATCATACGGCGGCCGTTTACAAGCACTAATGTACGTTGCGAACCTAAACCACGTAAATCAATTGATGCATTACCGCCAGAGCCGTTATTTACGCCTGGATTAGTCATAGCACCGCCAGTAGCAGTCATTTGCTGAAGCACACTATCAACTGATGTAGCACCAGAAGCTCTGATTTCATCTGCACCAATAAGTGTAACTGGGCTAGCGGTTTCCATGTCAGAACGCTTAATGCGAGAACCCGTTACTTGAATTTTTTCGATTGCTTTTGCTGAGTCTTCAGCAGCAAGAACTTGCACACTTGAGAACATTGGAAATGCTGCGATTACAGCTAAACCAAGAGTTGATTTTTTCATGAAAGAACCCTACTTGTTGGAAATTTACCTTTATTGGTAATGCTCACTTTTTATTTAGAATAGTGAGTCAGGTGGGCAACTTAGGCGCCTTTAACTGAACGAAAACTTAATGGCAGCTCATTTTATATCAATAAGCAAAATGAAATAACCATAATAGGTACATAGGTTACATTATGTTTCAGTGTTAATTAATAAATACACTTTAAAAACAACTTCTTGAAAAAACAAAGAAACATTATAAACACACCTGAAACCAAAGTGATTCACTTTGTAATCAAATGTAATTAACTGAGCTACGTACCAAAAACAGACAAATTAACAACTTAATCACAGCACATTATTAAAACCGCAAAACTAAATGTTAATTAATAACCATATTTATGCATGCTTGGTGCTTAAATAGTCTTATTTAGCCTCTTTAGAAGGTTTTTTGATTAGATTTTTTATTCAGTCGTAATTAAAGTTGAACTTTTTGAGAGCACTTATTCACTATTGAAGTTTTGTCAGTATTAAAACCTAAAAAGGCAATTTTATTGATCTTGTCACTCAAATAATCGTATGTATAAGAAAACGAACTCACATCAAAAATGTAAGCTGTATACAAGAGTTTGTAGTCGCAACTTTAATACGTTACGTAAAAAGAGTAATTGAGTGTTTGTATTACAGAGGTGGCATTATCTTTAACGGTTAGTTCTAAATTCCAAAGCATATTTTGCTCTGAACAAATACCAACCATAGTATTACTTTGCCAAAGATCATTATGTTTTTTAAATTTTTGGGGAATGTAACCCATGTACATAGTGATGCCTTTAAGCTTGGCATCTTCAATTGTAACGTTTGCAGGTAAGTCACTAAAGATAGTAAATGGGGTTTCGGGGGAAAGGGTTTTCTCGCTTAACCATACTTTAACATCATTTGAAAAAGTACAAGGCAAATTGGCTTCGCACTGGGCATTTTTAAGAAATTTTTCATCTGTATTTTTAGAAAAATCACACGCTGTTAATAAAAAAAACACCACAGTGAATAAACTTAACCTATATATAAGCATAACAATTTCGCACTAAAGAAAAGCAAATACTAATAATCGTGACTGTAAATAACAAGTGCGAGTGTTACTATTAGGCCAAATTAGGCACAAACTGTATCAAAAAATAAACAACAAGCTCACAAAGTTTGATTGATGTCATAATTTTATGTAATTGACCTATCTTTTTTAGGCCAAAAAATTTATCATTTCACCCGCAAAAAATAAGGGTTTCTCAAGTTTTTTTTCTGAAGTTTTCATGTATTGAAAGTTTTAGGTAACACGCTTGAGAAAAATAGTAGGCCCCACTTTTAATAGTGGGTAATTCATTTCTAAACGCATTTATTGCAGCGGAAGCCAGAAAATGAGCCAAACAGTAGCATCACAAACTGAGTATAACTATAAGGTTGTACGCCAATTCGCTATTATGACAGTGATTTGGGGCATCGTTGGCATGAGTATTGGGGTTCTGATTGCTGCCCAATTAGCTTGGCCAGCACTTAACTTTGATACACCATGGTTAACTTACTCTCGACTACGTCCGTTACACACGAACGCAGTAATTTTCGCATTTGGTACTAGTGCACTGTTTGCGACGTCTTATTACGTCGTACAACGTACTTGCCAAACGCGTCTTTTCTCAGACAAACTCGCCGCCTTTTCATTTTGGGGCTGGCAGCTAGTTATTGTATTAGCAGTAATTACATTACCACTTGGTATTACTAGCTCAAAAGAATACGCAGAACTTGAATGGCCAATCGATATTTTAATCGCTGTGGTTTGGATTGTTTACGCTATTGTTTTCTTTGGTACTTTAATCAAGCGTAAAGTGTCGCACATTTATGTTGCTAACTGGTTCTATGCTGGCTTTATTATTACTGTTGCAGTACTACACATTGTAAACAGCATGGCAGTGCCTGTGTCGTTAACTAAATCATACTCAATCTACGCAGGTGCGGTAGATGCTATGGTTCAGTGGTGGTACGGTCATAACGCTGTAGGTTTCCTATTAACTGCTGGTTTCTTGGGTATGATGTATTACTTTGTACCAAAACAAGCAGGTCGCCCAGTTTACTCATACCGTTTATCGGTAGTTCACTTTTGGGCATTAATTTCATTATACATCTGGGCAGGTCCTCACCACCTTCACTACACTGCGCTTCCTGATTGGACGCAAAGTTTAGGTATGGTTATGTCTATTATCCTATTCGTACCGTCTTGGGGTGGTATGATTAACGGTATTATGACCCTATCAGGCGCATGGCATAAACTGCGTACTGATCCAGTACTACGCTTCCTAGTTGTTTCATTGTCTTTCTACGGTATGTCTACGTTCGAAGGCCCTATGATGGCAATTAAATCTGTAAATGCGTTATCTCACTACACAGATTGGACGATCGGCCACGTACACTCAGGTGCACTAGGTTGGGTTGCTATGATTTCAATTGGTGCTATTTACCACTTAATTCCTGCGTTATTTGCGCAAGGTCGTATGTATAGCGTTAAATTAGTTAACACCCACTTCTGGTTACATACTGTAGGTGTTGTTTTATACATTGTTGCAATGTGGATCTCTGGTGTAATGCAAGGTCTAATGTGGCGTGCGGTAAATGCCGACGGTACATTAATGTACAGCTTTGTGCAGTCTTTAGAAGCGTCGCATCCTTTCTACATTATGCGTTTTGTAGGCGGTGTATTCATCGTAACAGGCATGTTAGTTATGGCTTATAACGTTTTCCGTACAATTTCAGCTGAGAAAGAATCTCTGAAGTTAGACGCGCAAGCACAATTAGCATAACGGAGTGAGATGATGAGCAATAAAAATTCACAAAACAAACATGAAATAGTAGAAAAGAACGTTGGCCTTATGGCTATTCTGACTGTTTTTGCTATCAGCTTTGGTGCATTAGTTGAAATTACTCCGCTAATGTTCCAAGACGACACAACTAAACCAGTAGAAGGCCTACGCCCTCTTAATGCTTTAGAAATGGAAGGCCGTGACATATATGTACGTGAAGGTTGTTATAACTGTCACTCACAAATGATCCGCCCTTTTCGTGATGAAGTTGAGCGTTACGGTCACTACTCTGTAGCAGGCGAATCAGTATGGGATCACCCTTTCCAATGGGGTTCAAAACGTACTGGTCCTGACCTTGCTCGCGTTGGTAAACGTTACTCGGACGATTGGCATTATGCTCACTTAGTTGACCCACGTGCTGTGGTTCCTGAGTCGAATATGCCAGGTTTTCCTTGGTTAGCAGAGGATAGGGTAGATACAAGCCTGACTCTGAAAAAACTACAAATTTTCCGTGATACTTTTGCTATTAACCCAGAAAACCCTAAACACCCGGGCCTAGGTTATGGCAGCGACGAAGAACTTAAAGCTGATGTTGAAAAAGTTAACGCTATGAATAACGGCGAAGGCGCAACAGAAATCCAAGCTCTAATCGCGTATTTACAGCAACTTGGTACCCACTTGAAGTAAATTATTATGGATTACGGAACATACAGAGGCATTTTGACTCTGGTAATTTTAGTATTGTTTATTGTGATTGTTGTATGGGCATACAGCAAGCGTAGCAAAAATCGTTTTGATAGCGCTGCTAATGCCATTTTTGAAGATGAAAAAAAACATAACAACACACTCTCTAACGAGGAAAAGGAGTCTGAAAAATGACTAGCTTTTGGAGTATTTGGGTTATTGTATTAACCCTTGCATGCTTATGCATCATCTTTGGCCTATTAGTTTGGAACTTAAAAAACTATGCTGGCGTAAAAGAAGGTGAAAGCTGTGGACATGAATTTGACGGCATTGAAGAGCTAAATAATCCACTACCAAAATGGTGGACTTACATGTTTTTCGCAACTTTTATTTGGTCAGTATATTACCTTGCAGCTTACCCAGGTTTAGGCAACTGGGAAGGTTTAGGTAAATGGACTAGTTCTAACCAAGGTATTACGTCTTTAGCTGAATCTAAAAAAGCAGTTGCAGAGGCCAAAGCAGAAGGTCGTTTTGTTAAACTTGATAAAGAGTATGAAGCTGCAGAAGAGCGCTTTGGTCCTATTTTTAATCGACTTGCACAAGTGCCGGTTTTAGATTTAGTTAATTCTAAGTTTGAAGGCGACGCAGCGCAGCAAGTTGCTCTAGAAAATGGTGACAAACATGAACAAACAGATGGTCAATTAGCCATCGAAATTGGTCAGCGTTTATTCTCACAAAACTGTGCGCAATGTCACGGCTCTGATGCACGTGGTGGAACAGGCTTCCCTAACCTAACTGATAAAGATTGGTTATATGGCGGTACACCAGACAAAATTAGAGAAACACTGCTTAATGGTCGTATAGCTGCAATGCCAGCTTGGGGCGATGCTCTTGGTGAGCAAGGCGTTAAAGAAATGACTGCACATGTGCTGAGCCTTTCTGGTCGTACTGTTAACCAAAAAGATGCTGCCGCAGGTAAAGCTAAGTTTGCAATGTGCGCCGCATGTCACGGTGCTGACGGTAAAGGGTCGGTTGCACATAACCTACCATTTGGCGCGCCTAACCTGACTGATAACATTTGGTTATACGGTGGTTCTCAACGTGCTGTTGAAGAAACACTTAACCACGGCCGTGCTGGTGTAATGCCTGCTTGGAAAGACATTTTAGGTGAAGATAAAATTCACTTATTAACAGCCTACGTTTACAGTTTATCGCAAGATAAATAAGCACGCGGTTAATAAAATGTTTATAAATTAATTTATTTAATTCAATAGATTAATCCAGATCAAAAAAGCCTCCAGTCGGAGGCTTTTTTTTAGTCTTTTACGTATAATTCCTATAAAATAACGCTTCCTAAACTAATTTTAGAGACACTATGCAACCTACTCCGTGGTATAAAAATTTTTGGCCTTGGTTTTTAATCTTTTTTCCGTTAGTTGCCATTATTGGCTGTATTAGCTTATTTATTACGGCAATAGGTAACGGCCCAGATATGGTTGTTGACGACTACTACAAAAAAGGTAAAGCAATAAACTTAGAACTGACTAAGTTTGAAAAAGCAAAAGCACTTTACTTACATGGCGAATTAAATGTAACCAACGAGCGTGTAAGCTTTAAGTTTACAAAAGGTGACAGTAGCAACGTACATGTTTTAAAACTTTCGTTTTACCACCGTACTATTAAAGCGCATGACTTTGAGGCAACACTTACGCCTAATGCCAATCAAGAATTTACTGCATTACTTGATAAGTATACGCCAGGTGCATATTCTGTATTTATTGAGCCAATTGATGGCAGCTGGAAACTAAAAGAAAACATTGTTCTACCGACGGCTGAAACCGTTTTAGTTACTCCTAACTATAAGTAATCATTACTATGTCTCACTCTTGCTTTCATTGCCTTGAAAGTGTGCCAAACGGATTTAGCGCAAACGTTATAATTGACGATATTGCCCAGCCAATGTGTTGCATTGGCTGCCAAGCAGTTGCGCAAAATATTGTTGATCAAGGTATGACTGATTATTATAAATACCGAACTGTTCGCGCAGGCAAGGTTGAGCAACTGGTACCTGAGCAACTCGCATTTATAAAAAGTTATGACAACGAAGACATTCAAGACGAATTTATAGCCACTAACGACAATATCTCAGAGGTATTGTTGAGTGTTGAAGGTATAACCTGCGCAGCGTGTGCGTGGCTTATCGAAAAACAACTCTTAAACTTAAATACTGTAAAACGGGTTGATGTAAATACTTCCACCAACCGCGCGATGATCCAATGGGATAAAACCAGCACCCCCTTGAGTGAAATTATTACTTCCTTAGCCAAAATTGGTTATAAAGCCTACCCATTTCAATCAGATACTGAAGCTCAACAAAAGCAACAAACTGCCAAAGCCTATATTCGCCGCTTAGGTGTTGCAGGCTTAATGACCATGCAAGTTATGATGTTTGCGTTTGCCATGTACTTTGGCATGTTTTCAGGCATGGACAGCAATTTTGAGCAGTATTTTAGATGGATCAGCTTAGTACTTGCCTCTCCGGTTATTTTATATAGCGCACTGCCCTTTTTAACCAACGCCATAAATGGCTTAAAAGCAAAACAGCTCAATATGGATTTACCCGTATCGCTGGCTATTTTTGGTGCGTTTGGCGCAAGTTGTTACGCCACATTTATGCAAGTCGGCGAAGTATATTTTGAATCTGTGTGCATGTTTACCTTTTTACTTTTATTAGGTAAGTACCTTGAATTTAGAGCGCGTTTAAAAGCGAGCGAATTTACTGCCAACTTACAAAAATTATTGCCATTAACAGCCCGCACCATTAACGACAGTGGTGAAGAACTTATAATTGCAGCCAAAAAACTAAAACTTAATGACGTAGTACTCATTAAAGCGGGTGAAACAATTCCTGCCGACGGCGAGCTTATAAAGGGTAAAACTACGGTTGATGAATCAATGATGACGGGCGAACACCAACCCGTTACAAAATTTATCGGTCACAATGTCTACGCCGGTTGCGTTAACCACGACGGCGTTATTGAAATAAAAATTAATAAAATTGGCCAAAATACCCTTTTAAATCAAATTATCCGCTTGCAACACAACGCATTAACTAAACGCCCTAAACTGGTTGAAATTACAGATAAAGTTGCGCAATGGTTTATAGCGTGCCTGCTTATATTTGCTTCACTTACAGCTATTGGCTGGTACCAAATTGACCCTGAACACGCATTTTGGATCACCATTTCGGTTTTAGTTGCTACCTGCCCATGTGCCCTGAGTTTAGCCATACCAACCGCACTTACATGCGCGGTTGCAACCTTGACCCGTAAAGGCGTATTAATAAAACAAGCGCATGTGCTCGAAACACTCTCACAAATTACGCTATTTGCCTTTGATAAAACAGGCACACTCACCCAAGGTAAATTTAGCCTAGATGAAGTAGATATACTCGATAAGCAATACACAAAAGCGCAAGTGCTAGATATAGCAGCTATGTTAGAGCGTTATTCTGAACACCCTATCGCCAGCGCATTTGATGAAATTACTCCTGCTCACCACAATCTTAATAACGTTGAAGTGCATCCAGGTCTGGGAATTAGCGCACAAGATGCAACTAATCATTATGCAATTGGTAAAAGTGGTTGGTTTGATAGCAAAAAATCAAATGCACAAGCAAGCTTGTATATAAATAAGCAGGTTGTTGCACGTTTTTACTTTATTGATAAAGTAAAAAACGATGCTAAAAAGCTTATAGACTCACTTCAATCGCAAAACTTAACGTGTCATATGTTAACCGGTGACGCGTCAGATGCTGGGCAAAAAGTAGCTAAACAACTTAACCTTGAAAGTGTGCAATCTGGGTGTTCGCCACAAGATAAACAAACAGCTGTTGAACAATGGGCGTCACAAAACGAAGTAGTTGCAATGGTCGGCGATGGCGTAAACGACAGCCCTGTATTTGCCAGCGCGCATTTATCCATTGCAATGGAAACCGGTGCTGACATATCAAAAAATAGCGCCGATGTAGTGCTCCTTAATAGCGATTTAGCTTCAATTGATCATTTACTCAATGTGGCAAAACAAACCAGACGAATTATTAAGCAAAACCTTGCGCTGTCTTTATTGTATAATGCATCCATATTACCATTGGCAGCGCTGGGCTTAGTCGCTCCGTGGATGGCTGTTATTGGCATGTCTGCCAGCTCAATTATTGTGATTAGTAATTCACTAAGGCTATTAAAGTTATGAGCATAATTTACATTTTGATCCCTATTGCCATTTTGTTTGTCATTATTGCTATAGGCGTTTTCTTTTGGGCCGTAAAAAGTGAGCAGTTTTCTGATTTAAATAAGCAAGGTCATAGTATTTTGTTTGAAGACGACAAAGAGCAACATAACAAAAGTAATGATTGACCCTCTTTACACCAGCGCATTTTTAATGGGGCTAATAGGTAGCGGTCATTGCATTGCGATGTGCGGCGGTATTGCAAGCTCATTACAACTGGCAAGTGATAAACGCAAAGCATTCACCTATTCATTTGCCTATAATACCGGACGTGCACTGAGCTACATGGCAGCAGGTGCACTTGTTGCTGGTATTAGCAGCCAATTTGCTAGGCAAAACACATCTTTTTCTTTAGCACTTTCATTCATTGCAGCTATTTTTATGCTCCTTGTCGGCGTGTATATAATGCGCTTAGGCCCTACGTTGCAATGGTTAGAAAAAATTGGTAAAACCTTAGTGTGGCAACACATTGTTAAGCTAAATAAATACTTAATGCCTATTAACTCACCATTTAAAGCCCTAGGTTACGGTGCTTTGTGGGGATGGCTTCCATGTGGACTTGTTTACTCAGCACTTACATGGGCGATGACTAGCCCAAGTGCCCTAGACGGTGCTTTAGTGATGCTTTGTTTTGCTTTGGGTACTTTCCCCGCAATGATCACGTTAGGCGTTACCGCACAAAAACTAAATAGTATTATTAACCACCCTTGGACCCGAATTGTATTGGGCAGTGTTATAATCTGGTATGGTATCTACTTATTGATAATTGCAACTGACAAGCTGATACAATAACCTATTCGCAGTATTAACCTTTTATGGTTATTTTGCAGTCGTGTGTATAAAAATTTAAACGGATTAAATTATGGATTTCTCTCAAAGTCGCGCTAAAGGTAATTGTGCTATTAGCTGTAATAACTGCAGTATTAGTCAATTGTGCTTGCCATTTTCTCTCAATGGCCAAGAAATGGATAAGCTAGACGAAATTATTGAGCGAAAAAAACCACTCCATAAAGGCGATTATCTATTTGAATCAGGCGCACCTTTACAGGCTATTTATGCTGTACGCTCTGGCTCATTTAAATCGTACACATTATCAGAGCAAGGTGATGAGCAAATAACCGGGTTTCATTTAGCGGGTGACTTAGTAGGCTTTGACGCGATAAGTAAAATGGCGCACCAGAGTTTTTCACAAGCACTTGAAACGTCAATGGTGTGCGAAATACCATTCGATACCCTTGACGAACTTGCTGGTAAATTACCAAAACTTCGTCAACAAATAATGCGCTTGATGAGCAGCGAAATTACATACGATCAAGAAATGCTGTTATTACTCAATAAAAAATCAGCAGAAGAACGCTTAGCTAGTTTTATTTATAACTTATCAGAGCGTTTTGGTGAACGTGGTTTTTCACGCAAAGAATTTAGATTTACCATGACTCGCGGTGAAATAGGTAACTACTTAGGCCTTACCGTAGAGACCATTAGCCGTTTATTAAGCCGTTTTCAAAAAGCCGACTTAATAAAAGTAGAAGGTAAATTTATTACAATTTTAGATAATGATGCCTTAGCTAAAACGGCAGCAATCGTTAAGCCTCGCTAAATTAAATAGTTTGATTTAGAACAACAATTTATATGCTACCCCTTTAACTGTTTTATATTTGCGTTACACTAATTGTACACCCGTTAGGCAAATGGAGTAGCATATGAACACTATTAAACGCATTATTGCGGTTATTGACCCTACCAAAGACGATCAACACGGTTTATCACGTTCAATAGACTTAGCCAAAAAATCTGGCGCAAGTATTACCGCCTTTATGACGGTTTACGACTTCTCTTATGAAATGACAACGATGCTATCTGGCGATGAACGCGAAGCAATGCGTGATGCCGTACTAAAAGATCGCCAGCTATGGCTTAACGATTTGGTTTCACCTTACAAAGATATAAATATTGACACCCAAGTGGTTTGGCATAACCGTCCTTATGAAGCCATAATCGATACTGTATTTGATCAAAAGTACGATTTAGTAATTAAAGGCACACATCAACATGGTGCACTTAAATCCGTTATTTTCACCCCTACCGACTGGCATTTAGTACGAAAATGCCCTGCCCCTGTGTTGTTTGTTAAAGAAATGGCATGGCCAGAAAACGGTAATATTTTAGCTGCTGTGAATGCGGTTAGTGAAAACGAAGAACATGTAGCACTTAATAAACGGGTAATTAAAGACGCACAATTTTTATGTGAACTTGCCAACGCAAAACTTAATTTAGTTAATGCTTATCCTGCAACGCCCATAAATATAGCAATCGAAATTCCTGAGTTTAACCCTGGACTTTATAACGAATCAGTTAAAAAACACCACATTGAATCAACCAATGCACTTGCTGCTGAGTTTAATTTAAGCCAAGAGCAATGTTTTATTGAAGAAGGCCTACCTGAGGATGTAATCCCTGATGTAGCTAAGCGGTTAAATAGCGAATTAGTTGTTATTGGTACCGTTGGTCGTACAGGCTTAAGTGCCGCTTTAGTAGGTAATACAGCAGAGCATGTAATTGATAGCCTTGACTGCGATGTACTAGCACTTAAGCCCGATGGTTACGTAAGCCCGATGGCAAAGAAACTAGATTAATTAAAAATTTAGCAAGTAACATCCAGTTTGTTACTTGCTAAAAATACCGTGTTTAATTACATCCTAAACTCGCATATTCAGGTGGTTTGGGTATAATACGCCCCTTTATTTTTAGCAAATAACTTTGCTGTATTGTTTTACTAGGGGGCGTAATTGTCACACTCAGATCAAGCTAAAGCTCAATTTAACTTAAATAAGCTACAAAAGCGTTTACGTCGCCAAACTGGTCAAGCCGTTATGGACTTCAATATGATTGAAGAAGGTGACCGTATAATGGTGTGTTTATCAGGTGGTAAAGACAGCTACACAATGCTTGAAATGCTTCAACATTTAAAACGTGTAGCACCTATAAAGTTTGATCTCGTTGTTGTAAACCTAGATCAAAAACAACCAGGGTTTCCTGAGCACGTTTTACCCCAGTATCTTGATAAATTAAATGTAGAATACAAAATTGTAGAAGAAGATACCTACAGCATTGTTACTGACATTATTCCTGAAGGTAAAACAACCTGTTCACTTTGCTCACGACTGCGCCGTGGTATTTTATACCGCACAGCAAATGAGTTAGGCGCAACTAAAATAGCCCTTGGCCACCATCGTGACGACATGATTGAAACGTTGTTTTTAAATATGTTTTACGGTGGAAAACTAAAAAGTATGCCGGCTAAATTAATGAGTGATAACGGCGAGCACATGGTTATTCGCCCACTTGCATACTGCAAAGAAAGCGATATAAGCCAATACGCATTTGCACAAGGTTATCCAATTATTCCGTGTAACTTATGTGGTTCGCAAGAAAACCTACAGCGTAAACATACAAAAGCAATGCTCGCTAAATGGGATGCTGAGCACCCAGGCCGTATTGAGAGTATTTTTACAGCAATGCAAAACGTCGTGCCTTCACACTTAGCTGATGCTGATTTGTTTGATTTTAAAAACTTACAAACCGGTGAAGTCATTGATGGTGGCGATATAGCTCTTGATAAGCCAGACATTCCTAAAGTGCCTGTTACTAATGAGCTTGATGAACAAGAAGCGCCAAGTGTAGTTACTATAAATCTAAGCTAACATATCTAGGCTAACAAATTTAAGGGGGTTGTATTTATGTACAACCCCCTTAAATTTACCAATTCAGCCTTACGTTCTATTTTTAACTCTCAGCTAGGCCTTGTAAAAACTCTAAACTTAACTTTTCTTGTGCATTAGTCTGATACGGCAACTGCTGTAAACTGTCGTACGAGAAATCGTTTATATCAAAATGGCTTATTTCACTATTCCCAAAGCTGTTACGCTCACCTGGGCTTGGCGACATTCTTTCTATTACAAAGTCACTTAAGCGCATATCGGTAACGCCCTTAGGTAATACTGACCAATGAGCTTTTAAGTCTACGGTTTGGCTCCCTTGCGTTAAGCGTTCCTTAGATACCAAATGAGCAAGTGGTGTATCACCACTATATAAATTCGCCCTAACACGATACAAACCACTTTTTATCACCGTTAAATTAGCTGGCATAACCATGTTTTCATTTTGAGCATAAGCAATTTCAAAACCTGTTAAAGTAGCACTTGGCGGCATATATTGAATTTGCGCAACTACGGGTACTTTTTTACCGTCCACATCGCCCTGCACATACACTTGCAAACTACGAGGGTAATCTTCATCTTCTTTAAATGTAATAATTGCCTCACCGTCACGCGCATTGCCCGTATGGGTATTTAATACTTCCTTTGTATCAGTATTTGCAAGTTCAATGACCACTTTACCAAGCCCTTGAGCGCTTACCTTTATTGTTATTTCTTCTGGATATACAAAACGATATTGTTTGAGGCTTACCGTTAAAGCATCGCCGCTTTCACCTATGGGGCTCGACACAGGATAAAACTGATTTGGCTTTAATCGATCTTCATCTAAAGGACTCAAAGGTTGGGAATAAGGAGGAAACTTAAGTGCACTTTCGTATTGAATCACTACTTGCTGCGCTGCTTTTGTTAGGTCTTCATTAAACGCAATTTGCTTTTTTGATTGTGGTTTTTTAGCTTTAGGCACATCTATAGGGATCACTTTTACAGGCGATAAGTCAGGTGCGTTCGCGCTGTGTTTAATCTGTGGTTTTATTGGCTCAGCAACTTTATGAGCATCATTTTTACCAGTAAACCATAGCGAGAATAAAATAGTGCTAATAATTAAAGCAACGACATAAAATTTTTTCATTTTTATATTTCAATCTTTTATAAGGCGTATAGTTTTTAATACCAATCTGCTTATATATGGGTCTATTTAACGTCAAGAAAATTACGCTAGAACTAGGCAAAAATTTTTGTATCTAGTTGTTCTCGGCAATTGCTCCCTGCATTGCTCTACCTCCTGCATCCATGCAGTCGTAAATAAAAAATTTTTAACGACGTTATAGTGGAATTTAATTCGTTAAATTGATCAAAGATTTATGCAGATTGGTATCACTACACGCCTTCTATGTTATGGAATCACATTATAAATAAGTGCTGATGCACTTAAATTATTTGAATCCTTAATATAACGATATTGTTTTTTCCAAAACCAACTACCTGTAGCTTTATCAAACGTATTAAACCCTACGTTATTACCTTCAACATTTACGTTATTCATGGCTATTGTGACATTACCTTTACGCTGCGCGTTATGTATTTCGTTATGGCTATAACTGTCACTCATCATCATTGGATAATGATTTGGCATAAAGCTACTAACAGCATCACCTTGCGATTTTAAATGGCCATCTGTATCAATACTGCTGCTACAACTTCCAAACGAGCCAGCCGAACTTGCACCACATGAAGAGTGCGATGCTACAACCGAATCATCATTACCTTTTAAAAATCCACCTGTTAAACCTAAATACGCATTACCATCTGCCACAAAGCGTAATCTAGGTGTACGTGCATCAGGAAATGGCGATATTTTACGGGCATTATTCACTTTTAAATCGTGTAATACACCAACAGCTTCGGTTACATCGCTCCCTAGCCACCATTTGAGTGCTGCATCGACCGCAAAGTTCCATGATGCGCCAGTTAAAGCACTAACGGCTACATCTGCAAGCTCACTTCCACCACCCGCGCCTGCTAAATCAAACGTCGCAACAATATTAAGCGGCTGTAAGCCTGCGTTTTCTAACCAGTTTTCTTGGTTATCAATAATATGGCGTGCAACTAAGTCGCCTGTTGAATGTGTTACAAATACACAGCCATCACTGCATAAATTAGAGCGTGAAATTTGCTTTAACTTTGGCCACACCCAATCGGTAGCAATTTTGCCTTCAATTCGCTCATAAGCAGGCCAATCAATTCGCTCATCTGCACGATTATTCCAGTACGATTGCCAATATGTTTCACCGTCATTAATTACATCACTACCCGACTTATTGGTTATTTGCGAAGTTTGTAACCCGTGAATTAATATAATTTTGTAGTCTTTACTCGCAGCAGAAAAGCTCATTAGCATAGCAAGCCCAGCACCAATTAGGTGACTTGGTTTAATTAATGTGTGTGTGCGCTTAGTGTTGTTCATACAATTCCTTAATGTTGTGTACGTAATATTTTATTATCATTTAAGGTATTCATACTAGGGCTTGTCAGCCTTTGCGTTCATCAGTATTAGGAACAAAGAACAAAAATGCAACAATTCATTATCATTTATAGGAATGAAGAAACTTATTACTTGTTATTTAATGGGTTAATAAAGAATAGTTGTTAAATTTAAAATTATCAGGGATGTTTCGAGAGTAATATTGAGGGGGGTTAGGTTGAGCGGGTACCGGTAAAGGTGCCCGCTTTAGAATAAGGACGTAACTAATCTAGCCGTTAGCTTTGAGTTCACTGGTAAATTGCCCAATCGCATTTACAACTTCTTGTGCGCCTTGCTGAATTTCCTGCATCACATCACCCGACTCTTTAGATAGTGCTAAACCTTGCTCTGCTTTTTCTTTACCTTTTTCTATTACAGCCACCGTATTTTGGGTTTGTGATTGGTTACGCTGTACTACTTCTACAATTTCTTCTGTTGCTTTTGATGTACGCGATGCAAGCAATCGAACCTCGTCTGCAACCACAGCAAAACCTCGACCTTGCTCTCCAGCCCTAGCCGCTTCAATTGCGGCATTTAATGCTAACAAATTGGTTTGCTCTGCAATACTACTAATACTTTGTACAATACTCGATATTTGTTGCGACTGCTGATCAAGCGCTGAAATTTCACTTGCCGCTTGCTCCATGTTAATAGCCAGCTCGGTCATTACTGCAACCGTATCTTGTATAACGCTCGCGCCTTGCTCTGCTTTTTTATCCGTTTGGGTTGAGGTGCTATAAGCAATTTCGGCAGCCTGAGATATCGCAATCTCTTGATTTACTTGCTCTGTAATAACTGTGGCAAACTTCATTACTTTATAAAGCTCATTCGCGTCATTTGAGATTGGGTTATATGACGCTTCTAACCATACAACATTGCCGTATTTATCAACACGCTTAAAGCGCTCCGCTATAAACTGTCCTTCTCTTAATTTAGCCCAAAACTGTTGATACTCTCGGGAATTATACTCTGAAGCTTCACAAAATGTGCGATGGTGTTTTCCTATTAATTCACTTTCTTGATAACCCATTGCTGATAAAAACTGCTCATTTGCTTTTAAAACATGGCCTTCTAAATCAAATTCAATTACTGCCATAGAGCGATATATCGCTTTAATAGTGTCGCTTTGTTCGCGAGAAGCTGTGATTGTTTTTGTAAGCACACTCCCGAATATAGAAAAATAGAGCAACTGATCTTGCTCCCCTTTTACAGGATGTACTATTAAACGTAACCATTCAGCTTTACCATCACCGCGCGCAATTTGTAATGCACCGCCCCAATGTCCTTCTTTTTTTATAGCTTGCTGTAGGCTTTTAAATTCTGAAGATTGACGAGATGACTCAGTAATAAAATCATCAAAAGAGTTATTAGTAAGATCGTCTTCGTTGTAGCCTAAATTTTCTAAAAACCTATCATTGGCGTGCGAAATTCTGCCATCATAGAGAATGTTCAGTACTAACATCTCTCGGTAAAGCCCTTCCCACACTTGTTGTAACGGATAGAGTTCAGCTTTTAAAGAGGCTATTTCATTTTGCTTATTTTTAGAAAAAAACATTAATATCCTTACTAGGGCGTGTTGACCTTTGTGGATTGAAATTTGTTCAATCTAGGGGCGATTAAATCACGGCGCGAGGTTTGTAACCTAGTGGGCTCGATAACTGCTCCTGCGTTATTCTAATGGCTAACATCCATGTAAGAATAAGTAAAAACCGAGCAAAGCTTCCGCGTCCTGCTCACGCCCCTTACCTACATCCATGTAGGCAACAAAGAGTTAATCGTCCCTAGAAAGAACCCAAAGGGCAGCGTATGTTTGGTATTTATACTACGTTATCGCCTATTTATGGGAAATACCACACTACATAGGCTCTGCCTTGGCTAAAAACCAAACACACTACTGCAAATTCACCCACCAAAGATCAACACGCCCGAATACATTCAATATAAAATTAACTTTAGTATAGAAGACATTTATAATAACGCGATAAATAACAAGCAGTTTGAAGCTAAATTATTAATAAAAAATTCAAATTAAGCTTAAAATTGTAACCTTTCATATAAACCAGATGCTCTTGATACGCTTTTATTCATTGCTAGTTGCAGTACTTTTTTGTCAGCCACCAGCTCAAACTTATTTTTAGCGCGGGTTATTCCCGTATACACTAATTGCCTGTTAATACCCATGCGCGCTTGTTTTAGCGGTGGCAGTACCATAGCGGTGTAACTAAACTCTGAACCTTGTGATTTATGAATAGTCATTACGTATACTTTATCGTGTGCAGGGAGTCGTGCTGGCGAAAATGCTCGTTGATTACCTTGCTCGTCAATAAATATGGCTTTGAGCTGATTGCTTTCATCGGGCATTAAAATACCAATATCGCCGTTAAATAACTTAAGCTGGTAATCGTTTTGGCTCACCATAATGGGCATGCCTGTATAATGATGAGTATTAGGGCTAACTGTTATTAAACCTTGCTGTTGCAATACGCGCTCTATTCGCTGATTTAAGCTATGCACGCCGTAATCGCCCTCTCGTACCGCAGCTAAAAGCTGATAACTAGCAAAAGCAGCATGCACCTGTGCAACATCTGCACCTTGGGCAATTAAGTTAAGGTATTTTGCATAATGACTTGCTGCACTTTTAACAAGCTTTTCAATTGGTTTCGCTACAAAGTCGTAATCTAAAATTACATCGTTAAAACGCCCTTCGGTACTTTCTTGCTCAACGTAATTTAAAATACCGGTGTTATTTGTGTTTACCGCAAGTGCGAGTTGACCAATGCCGCTTTGTGCATCAAATCGATAACTGTGCTGTAAAAAGGCAACGCAATCTGCGAGTTTAAATTCACTCACGCTTTGCGCTACGAGCTTAGGCTCATTATTAAAACATAAGCTATTTAGCTCATCACAACGTGCTTGCGAGTAGCGTGGCGTTTGCCCAAGTGTTAAACCTTGGCATAAATCGCTCATTACGCTGCCAGTATCTACCGAGGCCAGCTGGTCTTTGTCACCTAGGAGTATTAATCTCGCATGCGCAGGCAGTGCTTCTATTAATTTAGCCATCAGCGATAAATCGACCATACTGGCTTCGTCAATAATCAGCACATCTAAATGCAGTGGATTGCTTTTGTTATGTCTGAATTTATTAGTAAACGGTTGTACGCCTAATAAGCGATGAATAGTTTGAGCGTTTTGCGGTATCAGCGTTTTTATATAATCAGGAATCGTTGTGAGCTTATTTTTAGCGCCTAAAATAGACTCACTTAAACGTGCAGCGGCTTTACCTGTAGGGGCCACCAGCTTAATGCTAAGCGGCGCGGTTTTATAAAGTGACTGCAAAATAGCCAACAACTTAGTCACTGTGGTAGTTTTACCGGTACCTGGACCACCCGTGATCACGCTAAAGCCTTTGGTGGCAGCAATCGCACACGCCACTTTTTGCCAATCAGTTTCAATTGCAGAATCAGCAGGAAAATAGGTATTTAAAAGTTCTGCCAATATTTCATTATTAATATTGAGCTTTCGCTCGCTCATGCTTAATAGTCTATCTGCGAGTGTTTGCTCATAACCGGCAAGGCGCGCAAAATAAAGTCGCTCTTTAAACAGTTGCAGTGGTTTATTTTCGCCCACGCTTTCATGGTTTTGCAAATAACTGAGCGCTGTATGTACATTAAAGTCATCACTAAACGGGCTTAGCGTACTGGGTACATTGCCATCTAGTTTATTAAAGTCGCTTTTGCGCAAGTTAAAAGGATTGCTCCAGTCAACCTCATTTAAAGTTAGGCAGCTATGCTGGCTTTGCTGCGATAAGCACAGTAATAAAATAATATAAAACAGCTCATTATGTGTTTGCTCAATGTCATTAGCACACAGTAATTCTGCGAGTTTAACATCAACCACACGTAGTCGGTTTTGTGCTAATAAATACTCAAGTAACGGGACTTCGATAATAGTATTATTTAACACAATGTCCTCTAATGGGACATCTTGTGCTACATTTTTTGAAGTAAGAGGCTCTACGGCTTCATTATTAAGTGTCTCGTCTATATCGTCAAACAAGCCAGGTTGCTCATTTAAATCGCTCATAGCATGGCTCCTTGGCTAAATAAGCCATCTAAAATAATCACTTGTTCTTCAGTTAGCTTTTTAAAGTACACGCCTTGCCCTGCCGGCATCCCACGTAAAAACGTGTAATACACGCCGCCTAAATGAGTTTCTATTGAGTAATCAGCTATACGTTGTTTTAATAAACGATGCAGCGCTACCGTGTAGATTAAATACTGTAAATGATACTGATGACTGCTCATCGCTTGCTCAAGCATATCGCTCTCGTAATCAGCTGGCGTGCTACCTAAATAATTAGACTTATAATCTAAAATATAATATTTGCCTTGGTAGCAAAATATTAAATCGACAAAGCCTTTTAACAAGCCCTTTACTTGCGAAAATTCAAGCTTACTTTGCGTAAAACCAAAATGTTTAATTAGCATTTCGTTTAGCTTAGGTGCACTTAAGCTCTCAAGGGGTAGATTAAACTCCATTTCGACTAGGCAATCATTGGGTGTAAGCACACCCAATGAAAGAAGGCTGTTATCTAGGGGACACGCAAGAACATCAAGCACCCATTTTTCAGCCACTTCTCGCCATTGCTCACCTATGTGGTACTTTTCAAGGCTGCCCTTAACTACCTCAGATAAGTTTTGCTCAGTATTAGTTGGGTGAACTATTGGGCTAGTAAAATCTATTTGTTCAAATATTTCGTGTAAACAGCTACCAGGCTTTGCCCCTTTAGGAAAACTATAAGGTGATGGTATTTCGTCCTCTTGCACTGCAAACTCGTCTTTTTCGTGATCTTCATCACTTCGCCCTGGGGCTAATTGGTCGCTGTGCTTTTTAAAGCTCAATGCACTAAAGCTAGTTGCTCGCCAGTTACGCTCAATATTTGCCGTTACTTTATTAACACTTAACGTTTGCTGCGCACTTTCACTGTTATTAAAACAAAGTGTTCCCTGCTCTAATAATGTTTGTGAGGTAAATTGCTGATAGCTCATCGCGCTGTTAGCGTCGCAAAACTCACTTAAATGCGTGCGCCATGTTTGGCTACTGGCAAGTTCAAGCCCTGCAAATAAAACATGCCCAAGTGCACTACTTTGCATAGCCAAGCGGCTACTTTGTCCTTGCCCTATGTTATAAACACCAAGCGCACAAAAATGTACGGCGCGAGTAAGTGCTACATAAAGCAGGCGTAAATCTTCAGCTAGGCGTTCTTGTTCTGCTTTTTGAAGGGCATCTTCGTCTTTACTTAAATCGTAAACTAGCTTGCCATTATTATGATAAAGCGCTTCTTTTGTTTCGCGATAGCCACTGGCAAACGGCATAAATACCAAAGGGTATTCAAGCCCCTTTGAGGCATGCATAGTAACAATTTTAACCAAGTTGGCGTCACTTTCTAGGCGCACTTGTACTGTTTCACCGTCTTGTTGGCTTACCTTTTGTGCAAACCATCGCAGTAAACGTAGCGTACCTTCAAGCTCTATTTGTTTTTGCTGAAGTATTTCGCCCAAGTGCCTAAAGTCCGTCAGCCAACGCTCAACGTTATATCCTAACCCTTGCCATTTAGCGCTTAGCTGGTTATAGCTCATTAAGCGCTCAAGCATTGCCATAGCGCCTTGCTTGTTCCAAATGTGGCTAAGTTGTGCAAAAAAGTTTAAGTAGTCTTGCCATTTATTTTCATCATCGGCGAGTGCATGTATTTCGTTATAACTTAAACAAAATAGTGGACCCGCTAAAACACCGCGCAGCAATGACTCGTCATATTGACCATGCAGCGCTGTTAAAAAGTTAAGTAGGTGATGGCTAAGCTCTTGGCTAAAAACGCTCTCGCGCGATAAATACACACTGGAAATTTTGGCATCATCTAGCGCTTTTTTCATTATTTGCGCTTCAACACGGTCGCGCACTAATATACAAATATCGGCAGCGCTTACAGGGGTACTGCCAATACACGCATCCCCTTGTTTTGCTTTTTCAAGCAGGGTCACTATTTTATTAGCAAAGTGAGTGGCTAAATGTGCTTGCCCTACACCTTTGTTGGTTGGTTTGTTTTTTTCATCGGCGGCTTCATCCACAAATACATTAAATTCGAATGCGGTCGCGGGTTTACCATCAATTAAAAAAGAGTCTTCCGCTTTTTTACCTTTAGCAGCTACTGCATTAAAGGGTATAGCGTCGTTATAAATAAAACTGTTAGCGTGTTTGCCAAATAAACTATTAACGCTATTGACTATATCGGTGCTTGAGCGAAAGTTAGTCCCCAGCGTAAATTGCTGATCAGTCTGTACAGCTTCTTTTGCGCCAATATACGTAAAAATATCCGCGCCCCTAAAGCCATAAATAGCCTGTTTGGGGTCGCCTATCATGGCAAGCGTGGTATTTTGTTGCCCATAAATTTTACTAAAAATACCGTACTGAATCGGATCGGTATCTTGGAATTCATCAATCATGGCAACCGGAAACAACTGCGCAATTTTTTGCGCTAGTACGTCGCCTTGCTCGTTATTAAGCGCACTGTGTAGATTGGTCAATAAGTCATCTGGGGTGATAACACTTTGCTCTTGCTTGCGCTTAACTATTGCGGCTTTTACCCAGCGTGCTGCATGTTGTACAACCGCTATTTTGAGCCCTTGGTTTATGGTGTTGTTAAGGGCGGCAAGCTCGTCAAACTGACTCAGTAATGGATGCACAAATAATGGCTGATTTTTTTTATAATTGCTCACATCGCTTAAGTTTTCTGTACTCCACACTTCAAACGAATACTTGCTAGTGCCAAATTCAAAAAACAAATCACCCCCCAAACAAAATGCCTCAAGCGCACCAAGGCTGCCTTTTCGTGCTGGCGTTTTAGACCCACTTAAACCCGAGCCTTTAATAGCACCTATAAACTCTTGCTCTAACACCGCTTTTTTAAATGCAGGCACACGGGTTATGTACTCGTCACGGGCTTTCCATACATCATCTAAATTTATTTGTGGTGTAATGTGCGCATTAGCTTTGTTTAAAATGCTCGCCACTTGAGCGAATAAAGCCTCGGGTGCGGCAAATACATCTAAAATAGCATCGGTGCGTTCTTTATTAAGTGGGTATACAAATGCCCGCCAAAAATCTTTAATAGTTTCGAGTAATATGTCGCGCTCATCTAAAATAAATTCGAGATTAAACGCCACACCCGACTCAAACGCATGTTGCTTTAGCATCCGCTGACAAAAGCCATGAATAGTAAAAATAGCAGCTTCGTCCATTGATTTAGCAGCTGCATCGAGTAAATCAAACGCGCGGTGTTTATCATCAATTTTGGCAATTACGCCTTCAATAAGTTCGTCGTTTGGGTTTTGCCCAAGCAATGCGTCGCGCGCAGCAATAATTCGGCTACGTACGCGGTCTTTAATTTCTTGGGTGGCAGCGTCGGTAAAGGTTACTACCAAAATTTGCTCAACACTGAGCGGCGTATTTAACTCACCTTCTATTTGCATACCTAGTAAGTAACGTAAATACAGCCCCGTAATTGTATAAGTTTTACCAGTACCCGCACTGGCTTCTATTAAGCTTTGACCAATGAGCGGCATAGTAAGAGGATTAAGCGTTTGCATGATCACTCTCCTTTGCGTGTTCAAATAAAGGCGTGAGCAATTTATCACTCCATTTTATAAATTCTTCTTGGCAGTCGTTTAGCGATTGCACCGTTAAGCGAATATACGGGTTTTCGCCCTCGCCTCGCCCTATGTATTGCGGGCTAAATTTGCTCATTGCTTTTGTTATATCGCCGCCGCTTTTAACGTATTCATAACCACTTACCGGAAAAAACGGCACAGGCTCCGCGCGCAGCGCTTTATATAACTCAAACCAATCAAGTAACAATGCATCGGCATCAGCTTTATTAATTGGCGCAAAGGTAATTTGCTTATCAAGCCCAAGTAACAATGTTTCTACTTGTTGATCCATACTTTGCGCTGCGAGGTGATAAATAAAGCCTTTAATTAAATCTTTCGCTTTAATACTCGCGCTGCGGTAAAACACTTGTTTTTGCAAATAAACATGATTGAGCCAGCCTTCTATTTTGGTGCCTTCAATAGTAAGCAAAACTTCTATCGGCTCACTTTTTCCGCCCTTAATGTGCTCTTTAACCTGCCCTGCAAGCGCGTCAACTCGGTGCTCCATACCCTCAAATAAGAGGCTGCCAACATTAGCTTGAGGTAACTCACCCCGCTGCAGTATTTGCTCGGTACTTAGTGGTTGCTCGTTTATATTGGCTTTAAGTATTTCATCAAGGTAAAAATAACGGCGCAGTGCATCTAGGCTAAAGGGTTCTTCGTCTTTTGCTACTTCGTTAAATTGTGGCAGGCGTAAACCTAATGTTTGTTGATAAAAGCTCTCTTGTGCGCTGCACACACTTTTAATAAACACATCGAGATCTAACTGTTCTGGCACAACAACATCAAGCGCGGTAACTGGCTGTGGTTTAATTGACTCACTTGGCAGCCAAATTGGATTGTAACTGTGTTTACTCAGCACAGTATTGGCTTGCTCATCGGCTAAATAATAATGGCTATTAAAGGGCTGTAAATGCTGCTGATTAATTAGACATTCTGGCAGCGTTTTTTCACTCTTTTCGCTTAATACAAAGCTACGCCCAATATATTCTAACAGCTCGCTTACAAGCGTTGATGGCATACGCGGTTGGTTATCAAAACACGAGCGACCAATGTAACTCATGTATAAGTTGTCGCGGGCACTCAGTAGTGCTTCTAAAAATAAGTAGCGGTCATCTAATTTACGTGATCGGTCACCTTTTTGCTTTTTAGAATAAGGCACTAAGTCAAAACCAATAGGCTGTACGTTACGCGGGTAGTCACCATCGTTTAAGCCCAGCATGCATACCACTTTAAATGGTACGGCGCGCATGGGCATAAGCGTACAAAAGTTTACTTGCCCAACCAAAAACCGCTGCCCTACGCCTTTTTCTTGAATGCCTTGTTTAATTAAGTAACTAACAATACGCTGCGAAACCGCTTTACTGTAATCGCCGTTGTCGTGGTGCTTTTGTAACTCTT
Source organism: Pseudoalteromonas sp. SR41-1 (assembly GCF_014164015.1). Classification (NCBI taxonomy): domain Bacteria; kingdom Pseudomonadati; phylum Pseudomonadota; class Gammaproteobacteria; order Alteromonadales; family Pseudoalteromonadaceae; genus Pseudoalteromonas; species Pseudoalteromonas sp. SR41-1. Next base: position 18,019 of record NZ_JACJEK010000014.1, on the reverse strand, counting down.
CGAGCACATTTTGCAGCACTAATAAATCCCAGCTGTCGTCGCTTTCACTTTCGTATATAGCGTTTAATAGCTCGCTTAAAATATGCGCTTTATTAGTGAGCGTATCATCGGGCGTTAGCTGCTCTTTAAAGCTTTGCAGTACATCAATAAAATGCACGAGCTTGTTGAGCGTATCAAGCGCCATGCCTTCTACTTCATCAGCGCTGTAAATACCGTTAAACGGGCATTGTTCGTCGCGCATGGCTATACCAAGCAGTAAACGGTTGAGCCCATGTTGCCAGGTATTTAAATCGATAGCGGGTAAATCAAAGCTGCTTTTATGCGCTGCGTTTATACCCCATTTTACCCCTACACGTTCAAGCCAATATTGAATTTGCTCGTATTCGTGCGCTTCAAGCCCAAACTTTTCGGCTATTTGCGTCACTTGTAATAAATCGAGAATATCCGACACACCAAAGCGCGAAAACGGTAAGTTAGCTAAACTCGCAAATGAACTAAGGACGGGCTTTTCTTGCTCTATGGCTAAATCGGCCAATGCGTAAGGAATAAAACGGCTGCCTTGCGCCCCGCCAAATACAGCTTCAATATAAGGGCTGTAAGTGCCTACATCGGGCATCATGACGATTATGTCTTTGGGAGTAAGCGTTGGGTTTTGATTAAATAAGTTAAGTAAGTAGTCGTGCAAGCGCTCAACTTCTCTGAGCGGTGTATGGCAATCGCTGAGCGTAATACTGGTGTCGGTTGCGCTGATTGGTAACTTACCTTCGTCGTTTATAAACCACTCTTTGTTATCGGTCAGCGATTCGCCTTTAAACGCAAGCTGATAAATCTCGCTTTGTACTTGCCCTAGTAAGGTGTCGTCAAACACATCAATAAAACCATCAATCCAACGGGCATCTAACTGTACAAGTTGTTCAAAATAGTCGCGGCCTAATTTACCCCACGACGATAACAACGGATTACCAATAAAGTAGTATTCTTCATCTGGATTGGTTTGTTTTTTTTGTTGCGCTTCCACCAGCGGCATTTTGGCGTATTTAGCGCTTATTTTAGCTGCTGTTTTTTCATCTATGATATCGCCCCAGTAGTGCTCACTTGGGTTAAAAAAGAATAATATAACCTCTGTTTTTTTACTCAGTGCTTCAAACACCTCAAGCTGGGAGCTGGCAATCGCCGATATACCAAATAAACTAATGCGTTGTGGCAGTAAGCTATTGTCCATGGTCTCAAGTGCTGCAAGTAATTGCCCTTGCATGTTAGCGCGATGAAATTGGCTTTGCCCAAGTTCTTGGCTTAGCTTTACAATGCGTCGCCATAAATCAGGTTGCCATGGGGCAATGGTTACATCTACATCATCAAGCTCATCTTTGCCGCTATCCCATGCGGCTATCCAGTGCGGTCGGTACATTAAATATTGGTCGTACACATCGGCTATTTTTTCGCATAGCGCAAAGGTTTTTTGCCCGTCAATATCGCCCTCTAAATAGGTTTTTAGCGGCAAATAAAGCGGTTCATCAATGCAGGTTGGTAAAATTGCAAACAGTTTCCAAGCAAGGTTGGGCTTATTAAATGCCGACTCTTTAGGGACATTTGGCAGTAATTGCTGATACAACTGCCAAATAAAGCTCGACGGCAGCGGAAAATCTACCTGCGCTGCAACCCCTAAGTTTTCGCTCAAACCTATTTTTAACCACTGCGACATACCCGGCGATTGCACTAGCACCACTTCTTTGTCGAACGGGCTTTGCAATGGGTTTATTTTTAACAGCTGGTGGAACTGCGCTTGCAGGGCTTCCATCCGGTTTGATTGAATAATATTTAGCATATAACACTGGCCTTGCTTGAGATAAAACCAGTGTAAGATATTTTCAATATTAGGGGTAGCTATTCACTGAATTTGGTTCTAATAAATCAATACGTTAGTCATTAAACAGTCAAAAAGCCCATCAGTGATGGGCTTTATTTTAATTCAATTACTAAAACTTAATTAAAAGTCAGCGGTAAATGTAACTGCTGCGGTGCGTGGCGCGCCAATGTAATAAGTAGCGCCGTTACCAGTACCACCTGCTAAGTAGCTTTTGTCAGTAACGTTATAAACAACAAACGATACGTCAATGGCTTTAAACGGACCTGCATCTACGTCAGTTGAATAACCTGCATTAAAATCAAGTACGGTGTAGCCGTCTACTTTATTACGCGTGCGAGTGTCTTCGTCTTGCCATGCACCTAAGCGCTCACCAGTGTATTTAGCCGATAAACCAACACGAAAGCCATCGCTAAAGTAATCGGTAGATACCACAAATAAATCTTCTGATGAATCTATTATGCTGTCGCCTTTTCTAAAGCTCGGTGCTACCTCATTACCACTTTCATCTCTTAATATTACACCCTGTGAATCGTATGCATTTGGATCATCGGATGAATACTCAGAACTGCTATTAGTATACGACGAGTACACGCTCCAGCTTGGTGTTAACATATAGCTTGCTGCAAGCTCAAGCCCATTTGAGTCAATACCCCCTACATTTACGTACGAGCCATTTGTACCAATGGTGTAATCAATGCCGTCTGTGCCACTACCAGGGGCAATAAAGGTAATGCGGTTATCAAACTTAACACTGTAAGCCGTTGCTGTAAGGGTTAATCTGTCGGCTTGGTAACGTACACCAAAGTCGATGTTGTCGGCAGTTTCTGGCTCTATGTTTGTAAGTGTTGAGCTATCTCGCTCAAGCACACCGTCTTTTATTGCTGAAAAATTCTCGCTGTAACTAGCAAATAATTCTGTGCTGTTATTTAGTTGATACAATACGCCACCGCTAAATAACACGTCTGAGTCGCTATCTACTTTATCTGATCTTTCGTTAGCAAAGTGGTCATACTTTTGTAATCCAACTAAATACTGTTTTGCACCAATATTTAATGTTAAGTCACCAAAATTAATCGAGTCTTGTAAGTACCATTTGAATGTATCGGTATCAAAAGTGTTTTTGTATTGTGTCCAGTAAGGCGTGCTATCAAAGTGATGATAAATACGCGCGTCAATTACTTTGTGCCAATCACGCGACTCGTCACGCTCGCTTTGCTCATACCAAAAGCCCGCTTCGATATCGTGATCACCAAATGTAGCTTGGTAATTTGCCGTTACACCTAAACGATCTTTGTTGTAATGCGTATGGCGGTAAGACATAACCGGCGTTGCTGTTGCATCGTAACACGCAGGATTTAAACCAGGACCCGACTCCCATGGCCAGCTCAAACTTTGCGTACAATCGGCATCTGGTGCAAGCGGGTTGCCTTCACTATCAGCAAAACCATAAGAGCCTGCATTAGTGCCACCCTCGGTTGTTGGGTCACCATTTTCATCAACAGGTGTTGTTAAATAAGGTGGGATCCAATCGCCGCGACCTGAATTTTTATGATAATAAGGGCTAACAGTTAATAATGAAGTTGGTGAAATAGCGTATTCAAATTTTAAATAGCCTAAGGTATTTTCACGAAGCGTTCCCCAACCTTCTGCAAACATTTGGTCAAAGTGCGGAACTCCCGTCCAATTCCATGTTAGCTGATCCCAATCTGGTGTTTGTTCAAACTGCTCAAGGCTTACGCTGTTATAGTTTGTCTCGCTTACATCATCGTAAGATAAACGACCAGTAAGTGTTAAATCGTCAAAATTAGATACAAACTTAAGCTCAGCGTGTTGGTTGTCTTTGCCCCCATTACTGCCTGAACCAATCCAGCGGCTTGTATCGGTTTGCGAGTAACTTACGTACGCTTGTGTGTTATTAAAAACAGTGCCTGTTTCGTGTTTAATATAATAACGCGTGGCATCGTGGCTGCCTGATGTATAAGCAAAGGTAGTGCCTTTTTCAAGGCTTGGGTCTTTACTTACAAAGTTAAATGTCCCGCCTAGTGCTTCAAGTGAAGCCGACTTAATATCAGACGTACCTTGACCTACTTCTACTGTTGCTAAATTTTCGCTCTCCAAGTAACGGTTAGCTTTAGCACCACCGCCGTAATTAGAGCCACCATTGGGAATGCCATCAACGGTCATACCTAATTGTTGTTGGTTTCCATCAATACTAAAACCACGCATAGTGATTGTAGTAGACCAATCGTCGCCACCAAATGCATCACCTTCGTTTATGCTAATCCCTGGTAAATTATCAATAACCGATAATATGCTCGATACCGAACTTTGTTGCTCAAGCATTGCAGGCTCAATAACATTGTTAGCGTAGCTCGTTGGTTTAGCAACCACGGTTACTTCTTCTATGGTGTTGTCGTTAGCATAAGTAGATGTTGATACCGCCATAGCAATAGCCATGCTCAATAGCGATTTGTTTTTTAAAGCGTACATTGTTGTCCCGTTTAGTTTTAATTATGAAATATGAAAACGAGCACAGTATGGATTTTAAACATGACAACGAGGATGAACTTTATTTACATAAAGGTTAAACAAATATGGAAGATTTATGGCGGGAATATGTACAAAAAAAGGCACTCAAAGATTTAACTTTGAGTGCCTTAATAACTAAATATAATATTTAGCTGTTACTTCAATTCAGCTAGCATTTCATCGCTGTAAGGTACTAACTCTTCACCGTTTGCAATTTTGCTAATGTAATCTGGGTTTGCGATAAGTGGGCGACCAATAGCGATTAAATCAAACTTAGCATCGTTAATTGCCTCTTTTGCTGACTCAAAAGTATAGCTGCCTACGCCTACTAATGTACCTCTGTAGCCTGCACGTAAAAATTCAGACGTCGTTTTACCTTCAAGCGATTCAAACGTTGTACTGTCGTCAAAAATACCGCCGTGTAAGTATGCTAAATCTCTCTTCTCAAGCTCTGGTAATAAGTAATCGAATACCGCTTTATCACGGCTATCTTCGCTCATATTAAAATAAGCACCCGGTGTAACACGTAAAGCAGTACGCTCATTACCTACAGCGGCGATAACTGCATCGGTTACTTCTAGTGCAAAACGCGACATATTTTCAGGCGTTTGACCGTATTCGTCGCTGCGTGTATTTGCAGCGTAATGTAAAAACTGGTCAATCAAATACCCGTTAGCACCGTGAATTTCTACCCCGTCAAAACCCGCTTCAATCGCATTTTCTGCCGCTTTTGCGTAATCAGCTACTAGGCCCTTAATGTCATCTATAGTCGCTGCTTTTGGTGTGATGTATGTAAGCTCACGCATACGAGGTACAGAGCCTTCAACGCCAATTGCCGATGGTGCCAGTACATCGCCATCAAAAAAGTGAGGATGTGCAACACGGCCAACATGCCAAAGCTGTGCAAACATTTTGCCGCCATTAGCGTGCACTGCATCAGTTACTTTTTTCCAACCTTGAATTTGCTCACTGGTAAATAAACCCGGTGTATTTGGGTAACCTTGCGCATCTGGACGAATAATAGTTGCTTCGCTAATAATTAAACCGGTTTCGGCACGGCGAGCATAATATTCAACCATATCTTGTGTTGGCACTAAGTTATCGTCAGCCATACAACGCGTTAATGGTGCCATAAGTACGCGGTTTTTAAGCTCAATCGTATTATTTAGTTTAAACGGAGCAAGTAGATCAGTAGTCATTTTTCAATCCTTCATTAAGTATATGCTTACTACAATGTGGCCTTTTTACAAACATTCAAGCTTATTTTGAATGATCGCTCAAATTAGTTGTGACTTATACTGTTCAATATACAAATTAGATCTGCATTGCTGAAATTAAATAGCAACTTTTCAACACTCTGTCATATAACTCGATATACTTGTGTGCATATAATTTAGATATAGTAATTAAGAGTGAGCTAATTATGACAACGCCAAATTTAAGCGAAGAACAAGCTGTAATTTTAGGGCTTGGGGCAAAAAAACGCCTAGCCTATATGTTCGAAACCGTACAACAATTTAAACAAGTATGGATTTTAAACGACGATGATGGCTGCGTTATGCTTGCCAACGAAGATGACGACTGTGTGCCAGTTTGGCCAACTCGCGAATTTGCAGAAGCATGGGCAACTGGCGAATGGGCTGGCTGCAGCGCTAAAGCAATTCCACTTGCTGACTGGTTTAGTCGCTGGACACCAGGCCTTGAAGAAGATGACCTACTTATTGCAGCCTTCCCTACAGAGGAAGACGACGGCACGATATTGTTTTCAGACGAGTTTGAAAAGCAATTAAAAGCACCGAAGAAAAAATATTAAGGTTCAAAGCCTAAATACTCAGAGTTATTAATTTATAAACGCGGCACTTAATTTAGTGCCGCGTTTTTATTGGCAATTTCTAAAATCCAAATAAGCCTGCGTAATAGCATCTGGATTTTCTACTTGCGGATAATGCCCAAGCTCTACAAACTCTTGTACGCGCGCATTCGGAATAAGCTTTTTATAATGTTCAATCATGTGCTTACCAGAGATAGGATCTTCTGCGCCTGCTATAAACGTAAGTGGTATATTGCTATTTATGATGGCACCAACCCAGCGTTCTCGGTTTTGCTGTCTCTGCTTTATATAGCTAATGAGTTTAGGCATAACGGCTAAACCATCTTTATAAATTAGCAACTCCCAAAGTGTGTCTACCACTTGTTTTGAGGGCGGTGTACTTTTACTAAAAATAGTAACTAAATTATTGGCAAATTTTTGTTTATTCATTAATTTTGGCACTATCCAACCTAGCTTTGAAAGTAAAAGCTTTTGTATAAATAATGGTTTATGCACCTCAGGAAATAACCCACCATTTAAAAAACACACGCTGTTTATTTTAAAGTCACTTTGGCTAACCACTTGCCTTGCTAATAACTCTTGAGCCACTGTATCGCCATAGTCATGAGCTAAAATATGTACGTCATTAATATTTAACGTTTTTAAAAATTGGGTATATAAGTCGGCTTGTTCGGTAATTTTATAAGTAGCGTTTATTGGTTTATCTGACAAACCAAAACCTAGCATATCGAGCGTAATTACAAAATAATGTTCACTAAGCGTTTGCCACATACCTTCCCAATCCCAGCTAGCACTTGGAAAGCCATGTATTAAAAGCAGCGCAGGCTTAGTTATATCACCAGCTATTTTTGTAAATATTTGATGGCCAGAAATATGAGTGAATTGGCCCTGCGATTGCCACTGTTGAAGAGAAAACATATATTAGCTTTATTTTTATTATCTATTTGTTAGTTTTATCATAGTGGTAATTAATAAAGGAAATAAAACCAATGTATAAATTTGCATTGGCTTATTAAACGTTATTTTAAAATTTAATAGTGTAATCTACATAAACTCGGTGGTCGGCTCTGTCGCCTTTAACACCATCAACGCTGCCTGATTTTTCGGTTGTATAATCTACAAATAACCAGCGCAAACTTAAGCCTTTTATTTTCTCAACTTTATAGCGCGTATCTACAGCCCAATATTTTTCATCAGCTGTGCCAGCTAACTTACCCAGCGCAGAGTTTTCAGCATCGCTACCGCTTGTGTAGTAAAACTTTGTTGTTAAACCTGGCGATACTGCTTTTAAATCAATGCCAAAACGTGCCTGCCACGTTGCCTCGTTTTGATTTGTTAAATCGGCACCAATCAATGAGCGAGTTGGAAATGGGTTTGTACCATGATCGCCACTAAAGTTATCTTCAATCCAAGCATCACTTACCTTAGTAAATGCCGCACCTACACTCCAAATATCTTTTTTCCAATCAGCATCTAAGTAATAGGCAAATCCATCGTTTTCACTTTTAGTTAAACCTGTTAAAGCATCAGGTGCATCCTCATCATCTAAATCACCGCCCTCTGCACCTGTCACAAATAAATCACCATCATCTTGTGAGGTAAATATGCCAGTTGAAAGGGTTAACTTACTTTGCTCAAGTTTAATGTCGTAACTAATTTTTAATCCCATTTTACTTAGATAATTGTGCGAATTTAAATATTCAGCCTCTAATGTTATGTTGTCTTTTTTATGCGTAGCACCTACGCCCCAAATTACGCTAATGGCGCCAGCTGCCGATTGGTCGGTAGAAAAGTCTTCCCATCTTTCATCATGTCGACGGCTCCATTTGTCGTATACGTAACCATATAATTTAGTGTTGCCGATTTTATAGTCGCCAAAAACACCTCGAAAAGTATTAGGAATAGCACGGCTGCCTGAGCTTTTTAAAAGCATACTTTTGGTTTTTTGCCCACCTACTTTAACGTGACCGTTTTTGCCCAATTTAAAATCTAAAAAATATTGACCAAATTTAGAAAAGCTATCGTCTACTCCACCACTCTCATTACCTGCTGGTAAAATATTACCTGCGGCTGAACCTGTAGAGTTAATATTCATTACGGTGTAAGTCGATACACCCACACTCAATAAATCATTTATATAACCTGATGTGTAATTGAGCTCTATACCTTGAGCAAAAGTTGAATCGTCACTTGCGTCGTTATCGTAGTCACGGTCGAAATAAATTGATCTAAGTTTTAAATTAAATTCATCTTGTTCTGTCAGCCCATTAACAGCAGCATACGAAGGAATAGAAATGCATGTTAATACTGCGCCTGTTGCCGCAAGTAATTTAGATACTCGGTGAGCCATAGTTATCTCCGTTACCTTGTTTTTTAAGTTTTTACTGTGCAGCACATAGGGATGTGTATGCTTTTTGACCTACACGGCAAACATGTCATAAGGTAATTACATTTCAAGTAATTACCTTTCTTTCATGCTAATAAATATAGAACAATATAAATTTATAATGTTTTAATTTTTATATTATAAAATAGTAAGAGTTTGTTTTATTTCGGATGAATTGTAAAAATTGGTAAAGATTACCTCTTGCTCACTCGTCTCTAAGTCGCTAATTTTATTTAAAAAAGTCTCATAATATTAACTAAATTTTACTTGATTTAAACTTACCTAAGTAAAGTTATGAGCAGCTGATTTCTTCTAAAAATCAATAGGCACAAAAACCAGCGCCTTTTGCTACTACTTTTGTTGGTATCTATAAAGTGATGCAGAATTTATAAATTATTATATTTATATGTATTTTAATTTTATCTTGAGGCTTAAAATCAACTTTTTAGACTCCCCCTACTCTAAACCTCTATAAAATATATACATTCCAATTAATAACAAAGTTGTGTCTTGAATAATAGGTGCTATATTTATCACGTTATTAAAATAGAAACACACTTACTGCGACTCATGAAAAAGGATTAATTAATGATTCAAGCACGACCGGTTAATAAAGGGTTATTAATCTCACTGCTTCCTCACGTCATTTTATTAGTTGCGGGCATTATACTTACCTACTTTGCTCATATTAAACACCAAGAAGCCATAAAAAATAAAATAAACAATGCGCTTGATAACCGCCTATCATCGCTTTCTACAGGTATTAACAGTAGGCTCGATTTGTATCAATATGGGCTATTTGGTTTAAAGGGCTTTGTACATGGGATAGGTGCAAATAACTTAAACTATCAAGCCATAACTAACTACTCTGGGAGCCGTAACTACGCTAAAGAATTCCCTGGAGCTAATGGTATTGGCTATATAAAAAAAGTTGGCGTTGAGCAATTAAATAAATTTTTGAATGATGCAAAAAACGATAGACCCGATCAGACATTTAATTTGAATACACTCGTAGCGACTAGTGATGAGCATTTTATAATTCAATATATTTTTCCTGAGCAAAAAAACTTACAAGCAATTGGATTAGATATTGGATCTGAGAGCATACGCAAACAGGCAGCACTAAATGCTGCCATAAATAATACAACCCAATTAACGGCGCCACTGACTTTAGTACAAGCGAATAAACTCTCGCAACAAGGCTTTTTAATATTAGTGCCAATATATAAAACCATTACTATTTCTGATAATAAAAAACAGCGCCTTAATGAGCTTTTAGGTTGGGCATATTCGCCGTTGTTAATTGATAAAATTTTAGACTCACTTTCACACCTTGATGAAAATCAACTAACGATAAGTGATATCAATAACAATACTGAGACTGATTTTTTTAGTTATGGCATAAAAAGCAAAACTAACGATTATCAATTAACTAAAATTATAAAATTAATGGGTAGAACGTGGAAAATTACCATTGATGCCTCAGACGCCTTTATTTATAACCTTCATCTCCCTAGTCGGTATCAAGCTATTGTTAATGGCTCTTTCGCCACTATTGGCTGTATGTTTGTAGTTTTTTTAATGCAATTGTTTATTTTTAGAAGAAACCAAAGAATTAAGAGAAAAACACTTCAGGCTAAAAAAAATAAACTCGCATTGCAGCAAGCAAATTTAAAACTAGAAAGCGAAGTTAAACAACGTACGCAAGAAATAGCCGATATGAGCATGCTCCAACAAAGTATTTTAAACAGTGCTAGTTATTCAATTATAGCGACCGACACAAACGGCTTAATCACTCTATTTAATCCCGCCTCAGAAAAGTTATTAGGCTACAAAGCGCAAGATGTTATTGGCATTAAAAACCCTGGCATATTTCATTTAAAAGAAGAAATTATAAAAAAAGCTAAACTACTTAGTGCTGAATTAAATAAACCTGTACCCCCTAGTTTTGAAGTATTTATCCTAAAAGCAACAGCAACAGAGCCAGATATTAATCAATGGACATATATTTCTTCTACAGGCGAGCAAATACAAGTTAATTTAAGCGTCACTTCGTTGTTAAATAACGAAGGAGATACCGTTGGCTACTTAGGTATTGCTTACGATTTAACAGAACAAATTGACCACGAGCAAGCCCTTGGTCACTCAAAAGAACTTGCTGAGCAAGCATCGCAGGCTAAGTCTGAGTTTTTAGCAAATATGAGCCACGAAATACGAACCCCGATGAACGGTATACTTGGCACATTACAACTATTACAAGAACAACCGCTTAATGAAAAATCAAAAGAGTATTTAAAAAAATCACTGTATTCAACTCGAGCACTCACCACCATTATTAACGATATTCTTGATTTTTCTAAAATAGAGGCTGGCAAGCTCTCATTAGAGCATAAGCCTTTTGATTTTTTTGAACTTATTCATCACTTAGAGTCAGACTTAGGTGTGCAAGCAACAGATAAAAACATTTACCTTAAATTTGTGATTGATATAGAGCACAAGCATTGGGTGGGCGACCCAGTTAGACTCAGGCAGGTATTTTTAAACTTAATATCTAACGCGATTAAGTTTACATCTCAAGGTGGCGTTACAGTAACCTTTAGGCTAACTGAGGAAAGCAGAATATGTTGTTGTATATCAGACACCGGAATTGGAATTTCTGAGCAAGCAATTGATCGATTGTTTGAGCGCTTTGAACAAGCTGAGCAATCAACCACGCGTGAATATGGTGGTACGGGCCTTGGCTTACCCATCACTAAATCATTAATAGGCCTTATGAATGGCGAAATTAAAGTAACAAGCCAGTTAGGTTCAGGGAGTCAGTTTTATGTCTACTTACCATTAAAACAAGCGCAGGTGGATGACAGCACATTAACAACCAAAAATATTGAGCTTCCTGACCTATCTGGAAAAATTATTTTATTAGCTGAAGATAATAAAATAAATCAGCTTGTTGCAGCTGCGATGCTTGAACCAACTAAAGCCACCATTATTATTGCCAACAATGGTTTAGAAGCGATTTCATTATACGAGTTACACAAACCAGACATTATTTTTATGGACATTCAAATGCCAAAAATGGATGGTCTTCAGGCATGTAAAAAAATTAAGGCGCTTAATAGCGAACAAATTGTTATTGCATTAACTGCTAATGTTTTTACAGAACAAAAAGAAATATACAGGCAGCTATTTGATGGTTACGTTTCAAAACCAATCGAAAAACATGAACTTGTCGGCATGTTATCGACACTTTGCTTAGTAAATAATTAGTCATTCTGAGGGCATTAAAAAACCCAGTTATTGTTACCTTTCGATATTAATAACTGGGCTCTAAGAATAATGGTGGAGGGAGAGGGATTCGAACCCTCGTTAGGGATAAACCTAAACACACTTTCCAGGCGTGCGCCTTCAGCCACTCAGCCATCCCTCCACGGTGCTGCAATTGTGTAATGCAACAGCGCGCTATAGTATGAAATAGACCCTTAAGGTGCAAGGCATTTTTAAATTTGGGCCTTTAAATGCTTACTAATCAAGCAACACTTACCTATAGGCACAAAAAAACGGCTAAATCTAAGACTTAACCGTTTATAATTTATACTTTAAAAATGACTTAACCTGAACTCTGATTAAGAGATTTACTACGTATTGAATATGATGATATTTAAATTTATTTTCTCTAGCCAGAGTTTAGGTTACTTAGCCATACTCGCGGTAAATTCAAGCATGCGATTAAGTGACTTAAGTGCGCCTTCGCGTAAATCCATATCAACAAATACTTCTTTGCCTTTAGGGTCAATTAGGGCTTCCTCAATCGCTTTTAAGCCATTCATTGCCATCCAAGGGCAATGAGCGCAACTTTTACATGAAGCGCCCTCACCTGCCGTAGGAGCCGCAAAAAACTCTTTATCTGGACATAGTTGCTGCATTTTATAAAAGATGCCGCGATCGGTTGCTACAATAAACTTTTTGTTGTCCATTGTTTGCGCTGCTTTGATCAATTGGCTCGTAGATCCAACCGAATCGGCAAGAGCAACTATTTCTGCTGGTGACTCAGGATGAACTAAAACGCCTGCATCTGGGTGTAGCGCTTTCATGTCTTTGAGTGCTTTTGTTTTAAACTCGTCATGTACAATACATGCGCCATTCCACATAAGCATATCAGCACCGGTATTTTTTTGAATATAACTACCAAGGTGCTTATCTGGGCCCCAAATGATTTTTTCGCCTTGCTCATCGAGGTGCTCTACTATTTCAAGTGCACAGGATGAAGTTACAATCCAATCTGCACGTGCTTTAACAGCCGTAGAGGTGTTTGCATATACAACTACTTTACGATCAGGGTGCTGATCGCAAAACGCAGAGAACTCGTCTATCGGGCAGCCAATATCTAACGAACATGTTGCTTCAAGCGTTGGCATAACAACCGTTTTATTTGGCGTTAAAATTTTGGCAGTTTCGCCCATAAATTTTACGCCCGCAACAATAATCATATCTGCATCGTGACGTGCGCCAAAACGCGCCATTTCTAGCGAGTCGGCAACGCAGCCGCCGGTTTCTTCAGCAAGTGCTTGAATTTCAGGATCGGTATAATAATGGGCAACAAGTACTGCATTTTTATCTTTTAGTAATTGTTTTATACGCGCTTTATATTCGCCTTGCTCGTCTTGTGTTAACGGTGCTGGCTTAGGGGGAAAAATATAACCTTCAGGCATAATAGTTTGAGCTAGACTCATGTTCTCGACCACTTATCTACAGTGCATTAATTAGGGCGAATTATACGAGAATATGAAAGCAAATAACAGCGAACTAGTAAGGCTGTTTATAAAAAATAAAGTGGGAAATTAAAAAAGAATATAAAGGAAAGTATTAGAGAGTGGTGGGTCATGATGGATTTGAACCATCGACCAATTGATTAAAAGTCAACTGCTCTACCAACTGAGCTAATGACCCGCTCTAATATAAATCTGCTTTGTAAAAAGCTTGCGTAGATCCGCCGATTAAACTGTCATAGAATGGTGGGTTATGATGGATTTGAACCATCGACCAATTGATTAAAAGTCAACTGCTCTACCAACTGAGCTAATAACCCGCTCTATGCACTTATTCAATTAAGAATGAAGCTTACGTATATCCGCCGACTGATGCCAAATTCTATTCACAAGGAATAAAAGAATGGTGGGTCATGATGGATTTGAACCATCGACCAATTGATTAAAAGTCAACTGCTCTACCAACTGAGCTAATGACCCGCTCTTATATAACTTTTCATAGAATGGTGGGTTATGATGGATTTGAACCATCGACCAATTGATTAAAAGTCAACTGCTCTACCAACTGAGCTAATAACCCGCTCTATGCACTTATTCAATTATGAATGAAGCTTACGTAAATCCGCCGATTGATTCCAAACCGTATTCACAAGGAATAAAGAATGGTGGGTCATGATGGATTTGAACCATCGACCAATTGATTAAAAGTCAACTGCTCTACCAACTGAGCTAATGACCCGCTCTATTGTTACGTTTAAATGCAACTTACTACTTTGCGTAAATCCGCCGATTGGAACCAGTCATTATTCACAAGTAATAAAGAATGGTGGGTTATGATGGATTTGAACCATCGACCAATTGATTAAAAGTCAACTGCTCTACCAACTGAGCTAATAACCCATTCCAGTTGCTAACTTATTACTAAGTTAAAGCTTACGTAAATCCGCCGATTGATGCCAAACCGTATTCACAAGGAATAAAGAATGGTGGGTCATGATGGATTTGAACCATCGACCAATTGATTAAAAGTCAACTGCTCTACCAACTGAGCTAATGACCCGCTCTGACGTTGCGTTTTATAACAACTTAGTATTGTACGTAAATCCGCCGATAAAAGACCATTCAAAGAATGGTGGGTTATGATGGATTTGAACCATCGACCAATTGATTAAAAGTCAACTGCTCTACCAACTGAGCTAATAACCCGCTCTTTTTGTCGCATTTCGAGTGGGGTAACCATTCGTTTGCTGCGGGCGCTTATAATACTTATTTATAAAATGAGTGCAACCGAAATTGTCTCTTTTTTTAAGTTTTTATGTCTAGATGCACAAAATTAAACCGTTTGTGCTCAAACTACATGCAAATCCAAGATTCTTCGAGAGTTTCCATGTAGTTTGCTCGCCTTAACTAGAAATTTAATCGCTGGTGAACTTTAGTTTCCCAAACGATCAGTTGCTAGTTTTGCAGCGGTAGTACTTGGGTATTGATTGATAAGATCGCTCAATATTTTTTGTGCTTGCGCCGCTGAACCTTGATCTTGTAAAAGTGTGCCTAACTTTAGCATTGCATCAGGGCGTTTATTAGAATTTGGAAATTCGTTAACAACCACTTTAAAATGCTCCACCGCTTTTACGCCATCATTTTTAATAGTAAGCAACTGCCCTAACCAATAATGCGCGTTAGACGCATATACAGAGTTTGGATAGGTAGTTAAAAACGTTTGAAATTCAGGAATCGCTTGATCATAACGTTTATCTTTCATTATTAACGCAACAGCACGCTCGTACGCTTCATTTTCAGATAAGTCACTGCTGTAGCTCTGTGCATCGTTTGGCTGCGCCTGATCGACTACTGGAGCTGCTGTTGGCTGTGTATAAGCCTGGCTCACGCGGTTTTCAATCTCTTGATACAACTCACGCTGACGCTGCAGTACTTTTTCAAGTTTGTAGCTTTGCTCTTCAGTTACACCGCGAATTTGACTTACTTCGTCTTGTAACAAGTTAAGTTGTTGCTGTAACTCTACTTGTAAAAAGTTACGCGACTGCATCATATTCTCAAGCGACGCTAATCGCTTCTCAATACTTGATTGTGAACTTGCAGCTTCTGAAACAGGAGCGGGAGCAGCCATTAACTGGGTGCTCCCGCTCAATATCATGGCTGCCAAAATAATTTTCGGCTTCATAATATCTCTTATCTTAGTAAACTAGTACCGCACGGCGGTTTTTAGCGAAAGCTGATTCAGTGCGAGATTTAACCATTGGCTTCTCTTCACCGTAGCTTACCACTGACATTTGGCTAGCTGAAACACCTAAGCTTAATAGGTATTTTTCAACTGCTTGGCCACGGTGCTCACCTAGTGCAATATTGTACTCTGGAGTACCGCGCTCATCTGCGTGGCCTTCAATTAGAACTTTAACTGATGGGTTTTGAACTAAAAACTCAGCATGTGCACGAAGTAAATCTGCGTACTTACCTTCAACAGTCGCTTTATCAAAGTCAAAGTAAATTACTTGCTCTTGACGAAGTGCTTCGTACTTTTGACGAAGTTGCTCTTCTGCTTGTTGCTCAGGAGAGATTGTAGCTACTTCAACTGTATCAGTGTTAGTTGATTGCTCAACAACGCCTTGATTTGATTGGTTTGCAGCACCTTCATCAATATCAGAAGATGAGCTACAAGCTGCTAATGTCATTACTGGCACAGCAATTAGCAGGCCTTTAAGTATTTTGTTAAGTTGCATTGAGTAGATTCCTATTTTGAGTAAACCAGTAATATTACTGTAAGTATGGCGACCAAGCTGGTGCCTTTACTTGTCCGTCTAGCACAGGTAACCGTGCTTTAAAGCGGCCGTCCATCGATACTAGCGCAAGTACCTGTTTATTATTATGGAGCGTGCTGTATATAATCATCGAACCATTTGGCGCTATGCTCGGTGATTCATCTAGGCGTGTTCTCGTTAATACTTGAAACGCACCTGTAGCCAGCTCTTTCTTAGCAAGATGGTACTGCCCGTTGGTACGGTTAACCATCACTAATTCTTTTCCATCTGGTGTTATAGAACCAGCAAGGTTCATATCACCATCAAAGGTGAGTCGTTGTGACCTACCTGTTTTTAAATTTAACTTATAAATCTGAGCATTACCACCCCTTTCAGATGTAAACACAATATCTTGGCCATTAGGGTACCAAGATGGCTCAGTATCTATGCTACGATGATTTGTTAAGCGTGTTTCCTTACGTGTAGCAAGGTCAAGCATGTAAACTTCTGTCGCACCCGTCTTATCCTTAGAAAGCACTAATAATAGCTTTTTACCATCTGGCGAAAACTGCGGTGCACCATTAATACCACGGTAGCTTGCTATTATTTCACGCTTACCTGTGTATATATCTTGAATGTAAATTTGGCTTTGACGGTTTTCAAACGTTACATACGCTAGTTTAGTACCATTTGGTGACCATGCTGGCGACATTAATGGTTCTTTTGAACGAAGTAATACCTGTTCGTTAAAACCATCGTAATCAGCAACGACTAGCTGATAAGGTTTAGGCTCGTTATCACGTACTATTACATATGCAATTTTAGTTAAAAACGCGCCCTTTTCACCCGTTAGCTTTTCATAAATAACATCACTAATGCGGTGTGAATAACGACGAAAACCACTCTCGCCAATAACACTTTCACGCGCTTCTAAAATATGATCTTGGCTTTTAACTAACTTACCGTTACTCATCATTTGCGTATTGCCACCGGTAATTTGGCCGCGAATCACATCAACTAACTCATAACGAACTAAATAACGCCCATCAGTTTGTTGTTCAACCTCACCAACAAGAACAGCTTCAACACCTTTATTAACCCAAGACGCATAATCAATTTCGCCATCTTTACTTGGCTGTTGCGGCATTTGCGCCACATCAACAGGTTTAAACTTACCACTGCGCATTAAATCGGCAGCAATAACACCACTTAGCTTTTCAGGAATTGGACCAACACCTTGGTATTTAAAAGGTACAATGGCAATAGGCCTTGCACCGTCTACACCTTCTGTTATTACAATTTCAAGCGCTGCATTAGCAACACCCGTAAACCCAAACAGTAAAACTAAACAGGCTATTTTTATTTTGTTGAACATATCATTCCTTTAAAATTCTGGCTTGATTGTTAAATTAATATTCTTAAGTTTTTCGAATACGTCTTTATCTTTAGATACCGGTAATGTGTCAGCCATGCGCACTGCTCTTAATGCAGCTTCACATACTAACTTGTCGCCACCTAATGATTTAACTTGCGTTACTAAACCATTAAAGCCCAAACGAATATTAACTCGGCACTGTTGGTTTTTCATTTTTTCATCAATCAGTAAGTTTTGCTGAATACGCGCCATAATTAATGCACGGTACTTATCAACTTCGCTCACCACTTGTTGCTGACGTATTTTACTACGGGCAGCCTGCTCTTTGGCAAGTTGCTCTTGTAACATTTGCTCTTGCATTGCTTGCTGGCGTTTACGTTCGGCCTCAGCAGCACGCTCTTTTGCTTCCTCTTCACGCTTTTTGCGCTCAGCTTCTGCTTTTTTAAGCGCTTCTTCTTCAGCTTTGCGTTTGTCAGCTGCTGCTTTTGCTGCGTTTTCAGCTTCTTGCT